>JBCBHI010000178.1:0-7996 GCA_038525885.1 Bacteroidota bacterium | reverse complement strand
CCGTATGACACGGATTATCCGGGAGTGCGATCATGCACGCAACCGCCGGGATTTTATTGGGGCAGCCATCACAGGCCACCTGGAAGCTAACTTGGACAAGGAAACGACCCTTGGTCTCTTAAGCAAAAGCATGAATCAGCTCCTGGAGAAAGCCATAGAGGAGGCGACCGTGTCCGCTAGCCCCATGCTAGCTGAGGATGCCAAGGAAATGCAAAGCTTGATCCCTTCAGTAAAAGCCTGGATGCAGGCGAAGGCAGCGAAGTCGGATAAGTCCTGAGGCGATTGATTTTACCACAGAGTAAAGGAGTCCTTCTTCGCTTTGGCTATCAAGGATACAAATGGCACGTAGGGCGCAGAGTATTCTATACAATCTCTATAGTTACGGTGGGGAACTAAGTAAAAATGCAATCAGTAGAAAGAGGCTAGCATGAGGGTGAAAAAAACCCTTCCTATGAGCGCGCAGCGCTTCCAATGAACCTAAAACCAAGGTGCCGAACGGAAAAGGGGTTTCACTGGCTGTGACTCTGCGGTTTAGCCGATCATTTCACCAAACCCCCAAATATTTCGGGCTTCAGCCGGAAGCGCTTGTTCCAAGGAGAGATGGCTTAATTGGGCTAGGCGCCCCCGCCAGAAGCCCTGTTTTTGTGGATTACTTTACCATCCGGCTGAAGTCGGGCCGCGTAGGCCGGAGGCAATTGATGACTTTTTCAACATGCCCTACTTGGCGTGTATATTTGGATGGCTCTGCTTGTGGGGTCCAAAACAGATGGATACTTAAAACCTGGATTTTCCTAAATCCGGCTATCTTTGCCGCCAATATGGCAAAGCAGCAAGACACGTCCGAAAACAGCCTGTTTGCGAAGGTGATTAGCCACGCAAAAGAATACGGGTTTGTATACCAAAGCAGCGAAATATATGATGGACTTCAAGCCGTGTATGATTACGGTCCGTGGGGTTCGGAGCTGAAGAAAAATCTGAAGGATATTTGGTGGGCGGCCATGACGCGCCTTAACCACAATGTGGTGGGGATTGATGCGTCCATTTTTATGCATCCTACTACCTGGAAGGCCTCCGGTCACGTGGATAGCTTCAACGATCCGATGATTGATAACAAGGACTCGAAGAAGCGCTACCGGGCAGATGTGCTGTTGGAAGATAAGGCAGCGGCTCTGGAAGCAGAGGGCAAAGCTGCGGAGGGCAAGGCCCTGGTAGAGAAAATGGCGGCTTTGCTGGATGCTGATGATTTGGAGGGGGTTCGGGAGCTGATTGTTTCTGAGGGCATCGTGTGCCCAGAATCGGGTACGGATAACTGGACGGAGGTGCGGCAGTTCAACCTGATGTTTAGCACCCAGATAGGTTCGGTTGCGGATGATAGCAGCACGGTGTACTTGCGCCCGGAAACGGCTCAGGGGATATTCGTGAATTTTCTGAACGTGCAGAAAACGGCCCGCCAGAAGGTACCCTTTGGGATTGCTCAGATAGGGAAGGCGTTTCGGAATGAGATAGTGGCGCGGCAGTTCATCTTCCGTATGCGGGAGTTTGAGCAAATGGAGATGCAGTACTTTGTGCGGCCCAATACGGAAATGGAAAGCTACGAGCGCTGGCGCGAGGCGCGCATGAAGTGGCACCAGGCGGTGGGGATTCCGGCGGAGAAACTGCGCTACCACAAGCACGAAAAACTGGCCCACTACGCCAATGCGGCTGAGGATATTGAGTTTGAGTACCCCTTTGGCTGGAAAGAGGTGGAGGGTATCCACTCTCGGACGGACTTTGACTTGAAGGCGCATCAGGAATTCAGCAAGAAGAAGATGCAGTACTTTGACCCGGAGGTAAACCAGAACTACATCCCTTATGTGGTGGAAACTTCGGTGGGTGCGGACCGCCTCTTCCTGATGCACTTGTGCAATGCCTATACGGAACTGACGGTGACGGACGGTGAGAAAACGAAAACCCGGATCTTCTTGAAGTTGCACCCGGCTATAGCTCCGGTGAAAGCCGCGATCCTGCCTTTGACGAAAAAGGACGGGCTACCGGATAAGGGCATGGAGATTTTCCGCAAGCTGCGGGCGAAGTTCAATGTGATATACGAAGAGCAACAGTCTATAGGCAAGCGCTATACCCGGCAGGACCTGATTGGTACTCCCTTCTGTATTGCGGTAGACCACGATACCCTGGAGGATAACACGGTGACGATACGCCACCGGGATACCACGGAGCAGGAGCGGGTACATATAGACGAACTGGAAAGCCGGCTGGCCGAGGCTTGCTCGCCAGAGCGGATTTATAAGCAACTGCTCTAAGGCAATAAAGTAAAGATGGCTGATGCCCCTTGGGGTGTCAGCTATCTAATAATAACCAACTCAACCAACATGGAATTTCTGATTATTCTCGCCCCCTTGGCCGTTCTGGGGGTGATTGTGGTGTCGTTTTTTAAGATAATCCGCGACATCTACCGGTACTACAACAACCGGGTGCGAGAGAATACCAAAGTCTACCGCCAGCTGAGCAACCGCTACCGGGAACCGATAGAGCAATACTTCCCCTACTACCAACGGCTGAATGAAGAGGAAAAGGCGCGGTTTCGGCACCGGGTAGCGCTATTTATGCGCACGAAAAAGTTTGTGGCCCGTGGTGGCCTCAGGCAAATAACCCCGGAAATAATGGCGCTGGTTAGCGCTACGGCGGTCATGCTATCGTTTGGGATGGAGCTGATTTACTTCCGCAGTTTTGAGCGCATACTGGTATACCCCACGGACTATTACTCCAAAATCAACCAGGCCTACCACAAAGGGGAGGTGAATCCGCGGTTGGGGATCATCATTCTTTCCTGGGAGCATTTTGTGAAAGGACTGATAGACGATGGGGATGGAATCAACCTGGGAGTGCATGAGCTAGCACACGCCTTTCATCTGGAAGACCGGATCGTAAGCAGGGAATATGACTACCTGCACACCGGGCTGCTGGCCTACTGGACTAACCACGCCCGCTGGGAGATGGAGAAAATTGCCAGCGGCAACGTCCACCTGTTCCGGCCCTATGCAGCTACCAACGAGGAAGAATTCTTTGCGGTGGCCTTGGAAAACTTTTTTGAGCGGCCGGCGGAGTTTCGTGAAGATTTGCCGGAGCTATACGGAATCATGACGAAGTTGGTTCGGCAAGACCCTGCGGAGGGGATGATCTTGACGTAAGCCTTTGCGCGGGCTCAAGGGTTTTGATATTTTGGATAAAACCTGCCTAACCTATGAGCTTTACGAATTCCCAAATAACTCAAGAAAACGGTCGATTGGTCATTAACACCCGCAACTACGGCAACCGCGGTGAGGGTTGTGTGCGGGTAGCCTTTTGGTTGATAGGCCCCCTGCTCATACTAGGAGCCGGAGGGTATATGGGCCTACAGGTATACCGTGGCGAGTGGGTATTCTCTAATCTTCTGATTGCTAGTCTGCTACTGTGTTTCGGCCTGCTGGCCATTCTGACAGTTACTACCCAGCGGCCGAGAAAAACCAACGCTACGGTCACTTTGGATGCCGGGGAGGAGGTTTTGCTGTATCAGCAAGATGGGATGGACCAAGCGTATATGATAGGCCTGGGCTCGGCGAGCCACTTGGTACTCACCCACGTGCGACGGCGCAACAGCAGTGGCAACAGTGCTAGTTCTGGAAGCAATACCTCCTATACGGATGTATATGCGATCACTCTGATGCTGAAGGATGGCACCCAGTTTTGGCTTTATGAAGTGACCAACAAGAAGGAACGGGCCATAGCGGCAGCCCAAGAGGTGCAGCAATATTTGTGCTTGACTTTGGAAGATCCTCAAGATGTGGGAGCCACTGCCGAGGCCACCCGGAGCTATACCCGGCAAGAGGAAACACATAATTTTGCCTCCTCAAGTCATCTGCGCATCCAGACGGTGCAAGGGGGAAAAGAGTATACGTTTCATAAGCGACCCGCTCCGGCTAGCCGCATTGCCGGATTTCTGGTGGCCTATTTCTTCTTGGGCATACCAGCCTACATAGTAACTCAAGCGGTGGGTGAAATAAGCACAAGTCTGGCTTGGATTCTGGTTCCTTTTCTGCTCCTATTTTTGACCATTGTGGCCTTGGTCTTTTTAGTACAAGCGCGCCAGTACCGCCTCATAGCCTACAAGGAAAAGCTGGAGGTGCAGGTAACATTTAAGAATGCCCTCTTGCAAAACCGACTAGGCCGCACTTTCGTCCTGACGGCCGAGGAGATACAAGCCGTACGTCTCAACCGACTACAGCAAGGTAATTTTTGGCTCAGCCTCAGTTTGTCCTCGGGTGCATCGCTCAACCTGAGCTCCTCCCTACTGGTAAACATGGGTGCCTTTAGCAAAAACTCCCGGCTAACTACCGAGGACCGATATACAACGCTGGGC
The DNA here is from genome assembly GCA_038525885.1 of Bacteroidota bacterium. GTDB lineage: Bacteria > Bacteroidota > Bacteroidia > Cytophagales > Cyclobacteriaceae > DMST01. The sequence goes on along the minus strand of JBCBHI010000178.1, from coordinate 3,600 downwards.
CTTTGGGAGATTTCATTGTCGGCCAGTCCAACCCGGGAACCCTACTTGGGGGACTTACTGGTAGTGAAAGATGCCCTGGAGGTACGGTATGTGGCGAAGTAGATTTTCGCATAGCCGTAAAGAAAGCCAGGTACCATCACATGTGCTTCAGCTGTCTGGGGTCTAGGTATTGGGTAAGGGAATGAAAGAGTTAGCCTACCCGCAAAACTGGGTGGTGAAACCCGGTGATTGATTCTATGATTTTCTCAACCAAAACCCTACTTGACCCTTGTATTCGCACGGGCTGCTCTCCCATCCTCCCTTGATTCTTGCTACCTTTAGTATAACGAAAAACGCTAATCTCCCACATCAATGAAACGCATCCTGATTGCTTTGGGCATTCTGGTGATTCTGTTCATCGCTGCCCTGTTTATTCTGCCGCCATTTTTCAAAGACGACATCAAAGCGGCTATTGACAAGGAGCTGGAAGCGGCCTTAGATGCCCACGTGTATTTTGATCACGAGTCCTTGGGCCTTAGCCTGTTTTCAAATTTCCCTAACCTCACCGTGACCCTCAACGAATTCGGCATTGTGGGGCAAGGTACCTTTGAAGGAGATACCCTGCTGGATGTGCGGTCGATGGGTTTGGAGATGGATTTTATGAAGCTCATCAAAGGGGACATTACCCTGACGGGTCTCGCTTTGGAAGAACCCCACATCCTAATCCTGTCCTTGGCAGACGGTCCGGCCAACTATGATATCGTGAAATCAACGGACAATGGCGAACCCGTGGTGGAAGAAGAGGAGCCAGAAGAGGACACCGGGGAGCAGATGACTATTGCCATCGACCATTGGTCCATTACCGACGGATCTTTTGTGTACTACGCAGCGGGGTCTAGCATGCTGATTGACTTGGAGGGTCTCAACCTAAAAGGAGGCGGTGATATAACTACGGAGCGTTTTGATCTGGCTACCGAGCTGGACATAGAGAAGGTAGGATTTGAGTATGGAGATGTGAAATACCTCAACGGCCAATCGGTGGATGGGGAAGTGGTGCTGGATATGAACTACGTGGACTACACCTTCACCTTCAAGCAAAACCGCATCAACCTCAATGATTTCGGGCTGCACTTTGACGGATTTTTCGGGATGCCCGATGAGGGATATGACTTGGATCTCACCTTTGCCTCGGAGGAAACCACCTTTAAGAGCCTGCTCTCTTTGGTGCCTGAATACTACGCGGGTGATATCTCAGACCTGATCGCGGCGGGCAATGTGCAGTTTGACGGAGCACTCAAAGGCCTGTACAGCTTTGAAGACGATGGCATGCCGGCTTTCCGCTTCAACCTGCGGGTAGACGAAGGGGCTTTCAACTATCCGGGCCTCCCTTCTGCCTTGCAGGACGTGAATGTGCACCTGATAGTGGACAACCCGGATGGGGTAATGGACCATACCACCTTGGATGTGCCTACCCTACAACTAACCATGGGTACCACCGGCAAGGTAGAGGGGAACGCCTCGGTGCGGGGCCTGAGTACGCCGGAACTGAAGGCGGATATTGAAGGCAATCTGGATTTGCATGCCTTGGCTACGGCCCTACCCCCAGAAACTATGGACGGGATTGATTTGGGAGGGGCGTTTGCCTTTCGGGTAATGGCCGACGGGATATATGACGCGGATAATGACCGCATGCCCAAGTTTGATGTGGACATGAACCTGCAAAACGGTGAACTGACCTATGCCGAGTATCCCATTCCCATGAAGGACATAGAGATGAACCTAACAGCCAGCAATGCCACGGGTACTTTGGACGATACGGAGGTGCTGCTGAAAAACCTGCACCTGAATCTGGATGGGGACGAACTGAAGGTCAACGGATACTTGCGCAACTTGGCCGACTACACCTGGAAGGTATCGGCTACCGGAGGACTCGATCTGGATAAACTGGCCCATGTAGTTCACCTGGAGGATACCGAACTTACCGGAAAGCTGGCCATGGACCTGACTACGGAGGGGGTATACAGTGCGCTGGAAGCAGAGCAATATGACCAGCTACCCACCAACGGCACCCTGGAGATTACCAACTTCCGCTATGCCAGCCCTGATATACCCATGCCCGTAGAAATCAGCCGGGCCGATATGGCCTTTGACCCCCGGCAAGCGGCTGTGAACAGTTTGGATATGACGCTGGGGAAAAGTGATGTGCATCTGAAAGGATCGGTGACCAACTACCTGGCCTACATTATGGAGGAAGGCGCTGTGCTGGAAGGCACCCTAGATTTCTCTTCCAGCACCCTGGATCTGAATGAGCTCATGGCCTCCGACGAATCGGAAGAACCGGTAACCGAAGAGGTAACGGAGGACACCACCTCCAGTACCATGGAGGTGGTAGTGGTACCCAAGGACGTGGATTTTACCCTGAATTCTTCCCTAACGAAGGTGTACTACGATGAACTGGAACTGGACAATGTGAAAGGAAAGATAGTTGTGCGTGGAGGCCAGGTACTGTTGGACGGGCTCACCTTCCGCACCTTGGAGGGTGACTTTGCCGTGAGCGGTGCCTACGATACCCGCTTGCCGGAAGACCCGAAAGTGAACCTGGATTTGGATATCCAGGACGTTTCCATCAAAGATGCTTACCTGGCCTCGGGCGTGGTACGCCGCATGGCCCCCGTGGCAGAAAACATGACGGGTAACTTCAGTACGGACTTCAGCATAGAAACCGGATTGCAACAGGACATGATGCCCGACTACGGCACCCTGACGGGTGCAGGTTTGATCTCCATTGCACAGGCGGCCCTGGAATCCGGTCCCTTGGTGAGCGGCATCACCGAAACCACCAAGCTGGGCAACAAAGCAGATGGAGTCCGTATCAAGGATATTATTCTATCCGCCAAGGTAGAAAACGGCCGGGTGAGTGTCCGGCCCTTCGATGTATCCGTGGGTACCTACAAAACCACCGTATCCGGTAGTGGAGGCCTGGACGGTAGCTTGGATTACGTGCTAGCTATGGACATCCCCGCAGGCTCGGCCGGACAGGCGGTGAATAATCTGGTATCTAATCTAGCCGGAACCCAAACCAATTTGGTGGGTGAAACCATCAACCTGAACGTGGGCTTGGGTGGAACCTACCAAGAGCCTAAGTTCAGCATACTGAGCAGCGAAAGTACCGGAGGCGATGGGCAAAACAGTAGTCTGGCTGGCTCCCTGACCAATACGCTACAGGAGGAAGCAGAAACGGCCGTGGAAGAAACTACCCAGCAGGTGGTGCAAGCAGGGACCGATTCTCTGAAGAAAGCCCTGGAAAGTGAGAATGTGCAACAGGCCCTGCAAGAGCAAGCCCAGCAAGCTGCCGAAGAAGCCAAGAATAAGATCCGCAACCTGTTTGGCAACGGCCGAAAGCGCGGCGGTGGCGGAGGAAAGTAAATTACGGCCCGCCTGAGCCTTCACGCCGGATGTGTACTCGCCAAGAGCGAGTAGGCATCCGGCGTTTTTTTTGGGATGGGTAGAAATTTCCTTTAGGGGGTCGTTTCATGAAACGACCCCCTACAGAGGAAAAGAACAAGATCAGCCCATATCTCTGAGGGAAGTACCTTTGGTCAATCCAGCTTAGATTGATTC
>JBCBHI010000177.1:0-7997 GCA_038525885.1 Bacteroidota bacterium | reverse complement strand
CCAAAGGGGCTGATCGCTACCCTGGTGGGTAAAATCATAGGCCTGCGCCCGGTGCGAGGCTAGCTGATCGTACTCCTGCGCAAAGAGTTGCTTGTCGGTAACCAGACGAGACAGCACCTCTTGCCGGGCGGCCTCGTAGGCCGGAAACTGATCTGGCCCGGTGAGCAGCGATTGGATACCGCTAAGCTGTACCAGGGCGTAGTCTTGGAAGGTTTCCGCAAAACGCCCCAGCAGATGGTCTAGCAGCTGATTGCGACGTTGCAAAAAGGCCGCCGGGGTTTCGTCCGTAGCCAGAAAGGTCTGGTATACATTGTCCAGATCGCCCGTAAATTCCTCCCAGGTCTGTTCGCTATCTACCCAAGGCTTGAACAACGGAGCCACCTCTGGTACCGAGTATAAAGGCTGGTGGTACCGTGTCTGGGTTACCTCTGGGCTGAAGGAGAACAACTCCGGCAGGTGCGCAATCTGGCTCAGGTAGTTGGCCAGTAGTTGCTCAAAGGGCAACAGAAAGGCCTTAAACTGCTTGGCCCGGGCCTTCCGCTCTTCCGTTTCGTCTTCGGCCAGGCCATAGTCGCCTATGCCGTACATCTCCGGAAAATCCTGCTGCACCGAATAATACTCGGTAAGCTGCCGGTCATTACCCGTGGGCGTGGTAAAGCTGTAGTACGGCGCGGCGGGCACTTGCTGCTGCTTGGTTTCCAAGCGGAGTATTTCGAATTGGGCCGCTACATTATTCGCATTCACAGGTACGGGTAAGTCGCTCTGGGTGGCTGTGAGGCCGGATTTGCTGACGCTCAGGCGGGGTTTGTACACTTCCGCATAGGTAAGGTCCAGGCAGTCGATCACCTTGCGGCCCATCACCCGGTTGTCTACATAGCTAGAAATGGTAAAATCAATCACTGCCTCTACTCCTTCCACGTCCATCACCAGGCGCACCAGATCGGAGGTATAGACCACCGTTTTGTTGCGGGCAGAACGGAAGGCGGCATCGTCAATAAATCCGTGCTTGAGCAGCGGTCCGTTGAAGATTTCTTCCTGGCTGAGGCCTTGAGCAGCCATTTCGCCTAGAGTGAAAAACTTATTCGCAGGATTGAGAAATTCCTCTATCCGGTAGTAGGCCTCTGCCAGTACTTGATCTACGGCATAGGAGGGTTTCACGATGATCTCCCCAAACAGGGCTAGTTCTTGCACCCGAGAGGACTGGAGCTCAAATACATCTTCACTTAGGTTGCGGTACTGGTTTAGGTAAGGCCATACCCCTTCTGGGCCGTACAGGTGATCATAAACACGGCTCAGCTTATCTTGATAGGTCTTGTATACAGGGTCATTGGCCTTTAACAGTACCTGATAGATGGCCTCCTCTAAGGCAATCTGTTCAGCAAAGGCCGTGGGTAGGGCAGCATCAGCACTGGTATAATCACCAAAGTGTACTTCAAGTGCATCTTGTAGCACCGTTGCGCTCAACAGTTTTACGGCAGTATCCGAGGCAAAACGCATCCGGGCCGAGAGCAGTAGCGGAGTGGTTTCCCCAGCCAGGGTAATCTCCAATTGCAAATCGTAGGTACGTGACCCAGGCACCAGACTAAGATTGTTGCTCAGTTCCCCCACCTTAATTTCCTCGATAATACTGTAGTCCCGGTTGGTGGTGTTGGACAACTCGTGCCAGTCGATCCACTGGACTGTAAAGGGGATGGGGTCTTGATCAGGAAGGGTGAGCGAAAGCTCTAGCAGATCGTCCTGCTTGATATAGGCCGAAAGGGCTAAACCGTCCAGGGTAACCTCAGCGAAGTATTCGTAGAAAAATTCGTCGTGATTGACCTTATCCACGGCAATGAAAAAATCTATGCCTTCCCCCCGCTGTAGATAGACGACTTTAGCCAACTCCAGGTCCACCTCCCGGATGGCCCAATCTACTTGGTCCCAATAGGGAAACAGCAGACTGAGCTGATAGGTACGGTCGCTCCCCTCGGGCTTAACGTGGGCCAGAAAGGTATTTTGGTTTAGGTCGCGTAGGTGCGGCTCGGCAGCCTGCTCGTCCGTCTCAAACTCCAGCTGCAGGGTATAGAGCCCCTTCAGGGCTACGGTGGGGTAAGTAGCCTCCGTATCGTCGAGAGAAAAGCGTTCAAAAGTGAGTTCACCCAGTTCCTCAGCGGTAGCCCCCGGACGGTAGTAGAGACGACGCTCAGCACCCCGAGCGACCTCGGGCCAGGCATTGCGCAACAGCAACCGCGGTGGGTCTTCGGGTTGCAAGCCAGGCTGGGGCATATCTACCAGCACCTTGCGCAGGTCGCTCAGTGTTAAGGGAGCCGAAGGCAGCACTACGTCTACCCCCGCCAGATCGGTAGTAGTCTGGGTAGTACCCGAATACGAAGCCAGCAGGTCTTTGATATCAAAACCCGTGCGGTAGCTAAGGTCCGCAATGGCGAAACACAGCACCTCGGCGGTGGTAATGCCGGGATCGGCGGCGTTATGGTTGGTCCACAGCTTACCGGACAGATCGCGCAGATAAGTGCGCAACTGTTCCATCAGTTGGTCGGCGTCCGCGGTGGAATGCCAGGTCATTTGGGGGGTAGTGCTAGGAATATCCATGCTGAGCGTGAGGTTCGAGAATGATTAATCAGCCAGTTTGATGATAAAAGCCAGTACATAGAAAGGCGGGCGGTTTTCATGAGACTCGCCCCCTCCTTCATTATCCACAATAACTTTTTCCCCATTGAAGGTGATACCCGTGTAATTATGACCAATGATACCCGCATCCAAAATATTGGGTTCCAGAGGGTGGCTAGGATGCCGGTCATCTTTCTCTTTCGCCGTATTGTAACCATCAGACTTTAGGAGCAGGTTATAATCTCCCCGGGGGTGACTGTGCCCAGGATCATTCCAATCGTGGTCGTGGTCTTGGGTAGTATGATTGTGAACTGGCATCTGGGCTTTAGTGAGCGTAACCCGCTCTGCTCCCTGGTTTGAGGGGCCTATAGCGTCATAATCTGCATGCCTGGTATCATAAGAGACAACAAACCTACTACGTAAATCCGGCCTGCCGTTGGTACCGTCACACAGCCCCCAGGTGGGTGGCGGTACGGAACCGTTCCACATCACAATAACCCCCACCGGTACTCGCTCCCGAATGGAGGTGATAGAGGCATAGTTGGTGGATAGATCGGTATTGATATTGTTAATCTTAGTATTCAGGCTATTTACTTCGGTAGTAAGCGAGGTCTGTGTAGCATAGGTATTGGAAACCGATTGGCTCAAGGTGCTTACCTGATCGTCCACATACTTTTTGGGCGTCAGGTCATTATCGGCATTGGGGATGGTAGCTACCGCTACTTTGGCTGAGCGGGCCTCAATATCGCCCTGAAAGAGTACCTGCCCGGCAAATTCTACGTCCCGGCTGGGTTGAAATACACCAAACCCGAACCGTCCTCCCGAAGGGCTCCAGAGGATAATATCGTCATCTGACTGGATAGTTAACCTCTGGTTGCCGCTTTTGTAAATGCGGTCCCCCGAAAGCCCCAGGCCTTCGTTACCATTCTGAATAAAGAGGCTGGGAGCTACGTTTTGCGGTCCTTTCAGCAAGGCCATATACCCATCATACAGCTGAAATTTGTAAGAGGGGTCAATGGTGGGCGCACCAATACCCACGGACCCTTGCACCACCAAGTCGTTGCGGCCAGCGGTACCGTAGCTGTGCGAACCAGATACCACCAAGCCTCCCGTGCGTAGCCCAGAGGGGCTAGCATCTTCTGGCGAACTGGTCAACTGTAAAAACCGGTGGGGCAACCCCGTACCGTTACCCGTGTATACCGTAGGGTTCTCACCTACGTCCATGGTAATGTTTCCTTCCACATTTAAAGGACCGGAAGGCACCACGGTGTTATTCACATTGATTTGCCCATTGAGAGTTGTCTCTCCGGTTACGGTAAGGCCACCTGCTATTGTAGCATTTCCGCCTACATTTGCATTCCCATCCACCGTAAGGCTAGCATCCTTCACGTGGGTATCCCCGCCTACAGTTAGCCTAACCCCCTCTACAGCGTCCGTACCCAACCCCACAAAGGTTTTGTCTACAAAAACAGCATCCGAAGTTTGGTTGATGGTAGCGTCAATGAATTGTCCAAACTCAGATTCGGTAGGCCGATCGCCGGTTTTAAAGTATTCCTTCAGAGCACCTCGGGATAGTTTGTCTTCTTTAGTCATAAGCGAGTTGTATTTCTGTGTGGGGTAGGTATAGAGAATTGGGAATAGTGGATGATGAATTGATTACAGTTTCATGATGTAGGCCAGGGCATAAAAACGAGGGCGGTTTTCGTGAGATTCGTTAGCACTAGCAGCAGCATTATCAAATACCGAGGTGGCATGGCCATGGATACCACTAAAATTGGTGGTGGGTGTAATGCCCCTATTGTTTACTGGTGAACCCACTGCGAACCCTCCACTCTCTCCCCCTTTAAAGGTGATTGCTTGTGCACCAATATCAATGGTTCGTTGCAGGTCGTGCTCATGCAATCCTCCATCCAACACATCCACCCTGTGATTATGCGCTGGGCTACCCGATTGATCTGCAGTTAGGGTTATTTCATCTTCTCCCCCTGTTTGGTTAACCGAGTACTTTCTTCCTGCCGCTACAACAAACCGATCCTGGAGATCAGGGGTGCCATTTTGCCCATTGCATAACGCCCATCCTGATGGCGCGGTACTTCCTGACCACATTGAGATAATACCTCTAGGCAAAGCGGCACCTAATACGGCATTGGTGACGTAGTTATTGGTCAGATTGGTGTCGATGTCGTCTACATACTTCTTGTGGACGAGATCATAATCATCATTTGGAACATAAGAAGAGGCTACCTCTACCTTACCGTTGAAGTGGGTTTCTCCTACTACCTCCAACTGGTGACCTGGCGTAGGCGTACCAATCCCTACCTTTCCTTTTACAATGAGGTCATTCTTTCCAGGATTAGCATAGGCATAGAAATCCGAAACTAACACCCCCCCGGCCTTTAGGCCGGACGCGGCAGTACCGTTCACCTGATTGGGAGAATCGTACAAGAGGAGGAAGCGATCCTGATTGGCGGTGGAAATGCCCGTATACAAGGGGGCATTGCCTCCTGCTTCTATCACCAAGCCACCCCGAATGTCCAGCCGGGACTGGGGTTCATTGGTACCAATACCGGCATTCCCGTCACCGTCTACTACCATGCGATACCCAACTCCTTCTTGGAAAAGACCAAAGCCTTGGTTGGTAATATTTGAGGCATTAGCAAAGCCCCAGGTCCGGCCGGGCACCTTCATTTCCATCGATACGGACTTTAAATCCCCATCACTGGGGTTCTCCAGCATCAAGTGGGAGGCGGGTACGGACTGTTTAATGTGTATAGGATTGCTTGGGGCAGTCCCTACTCCTATACTGCCCATCACGATGAGTTCATCCTTGGCGGGGTTAGCAGCATCAAGATCACTCGCCACTAAAATTCCGCCTGCTTTGAGCCCTGAGGCAGAGGTGGTATGTGGAGAATTGTACAACTCCAAAAAACGGTTTTGCTCCACCGTATCGGTGCCCGTATAGAGCGGAGCATTGCCCCCGGCATCTATCACCAACGGCCCCCGTACATCTAGCTGCCCTTGGGGGTTATCAGTGCCCAAGCCCAGGCGGCTACTGGAAAGGTAGCTAGGTCCGGTGGGCGAGAGGAAAACATCTTCGTTGTCTTTGGTGATCCGCAAGGAATCGTTGAACTGTACGGTGTCCTCAAAAGCGACGGTGCCCTGGAAGGTGGAACTGCCTTGTACCAGCACGTCCGACTGAGCGGTAAGCGGCCCGGTGACCTGTAATGCTCCCCCTATAGTGGCTTCTTGATCTACCCTAAGACTTGCCTCCTTTACGTGCAGGATTCCCTCCACGGTAAGCCTTATCCCTTGGGCGGGTTTGGTCCCCAAACCCACGAAGGTCTTTTCTACAAAAACGGCATCCGTTTCCTGAATGATGATGGCATCCAGTAACTCACCAAATTCAGATTCAGTAGGGCGATCCCCAGTTTTGAAGTATTGTTTTAATTCGAGCCTGGTCTTTTTCTCTATATCATTCATAATGAAATTGAATCAAAAGAGTGTCATTCTTTATGGGTGGGACTTAGCCTGCTTGTCCTATGCTTAACCGGATGCACCATCCTCCTCCTCGGGCTTGCGGTTCACCTCTACTATGAAGTCTACATTGACTACCATCTGGCCAATACCAATCAGCAGGTTGCCTTCACAGTTGTAATCGCCAGCCTTGTAAACGTTGAGCCGGTGCTGCTCTGAAGAGACCAAAATGCTACGCCCGGTACGGGCCTGCGCCACGTCGGTATCTTCCATAATCACTTGGTCGGGCAACAACAGGAAATAATCCAGCCCCACCACATTGTCCACAAAGTAGAGGCTTTTCATAATCCCCAGCATTTGGTTCTTGGTTACCTCTTCTCCCTTATCGTTGGCATCGCCAAATCTATTTTTGAGTTCTATTTCTAGTTGCTCGGTGGGGGTCCTCCCCTCTTTGATGACCACCCCCCGATAAAACTGTACCCGCAGGCTGGCAATCACGATGACATTGTTGCCATAGGTATAGGTAAAGGGAATGGTATCGTACGGGGCCCCCGCTTCGGTTTTTTGACTCAGCACGTGGGTCTTCAACAGGGGATCTCGATACACATGGTACATCGTGAAATCATTCACGAAGTCCACGTATTCCCGGTCCTCGATGTACTTCAGAATGGTGGACTTGTAAGTCTTACCCCCAAAGGGCAAGTCCTGGCCTTCTTCAAAGGCCCATGGCGACATAAACTGCTGGATATCCGTATACAGCTTGCGCCCGTAAAAGCCTTCGTCCCGGCCCTCATGGAAGCCTACATTGAAGTACAAGCGCAGAGGTTCGTAGACGGGGTTGGTGACGTGTAGCGTCAGGAACGGATTGATCCGCCGCTGTAGGTATTCGCGAATACCAGACCGCCGCAGGGCCCCCACCTTGGGCTGAAACAGGTTACCCTGGCCGTGCTGCCGCACGTTGGGGATCACCGCTACCAGCACATTACCGGGGGCAAATTCACTATCCCCATCGGTATGGTTGAGGCATTTCACCTTGTAGATGTCCGGGAACTGAGCCAATACCAACCGCTCATAATCCCATACCGTGGCTGCCCGGTCACGGTGCCGGATGCGCTCGCTTACCCGACTGTAGTAGTTCTCCCCTACCTCAGCACTTTTTCCTGCAAAGGAAACGTAGGGCTGCTGTACGGAGGCAATCCCCTTCTGGCTAGCGGCCAGGCTCTGAATAGTATTGGGCTCCAGCAAGCTGACCTGCTCGTTGGGGTCTACCCGGGTGGCTTCCATGGCCTGTACGTAGACGCCCAGCACCCGGTCTAGTGCCTGAGCCGAGGCGGGTATTTCTGCCCTCAGCCAGGCCGTGCCGCTGGGCATCTGCCTATGCTCGGTGCTTACATCCCCCGGCAAGTCTACCCGAACGATACCGCTGTTTAGCAAGCCGTTGGTAGTATCTTTAGAGACTCTAAAACGCTCCAGGGGCTTCCAAACGGCTCCCGACAGATAGCTCCAGGTCACTTGCGTATCCAGTAAGTCCGCATCGCTATCTCCGGTACCTTCTTCCATCTGAAACAGCAGATGGACGGACTGGGGCAAATTGAGGGATTGTAATCCCAGATAGAAATACCCTTCGGCCTCGTATTGAGGAAACAGCTGTCCTTGTTGGTTGGCTGGGAGAGCATCCGCTCCAAAAGGATTTACCTGCAGCAGGCTTTCGAATGCCGGGGTATTATGCCCCGGGGTCCAGGTTACTACTTCCGTGATGTAGCTGAGCGAAATCTGAGCCAGTAGTGGAGTATAGGGTACCGAAATGGTGTTGGCTCCTTGATTTTGGGATACCAAGGCGGCATAGTTGGTATGACCAAAAGCGGTTAGCTTTGAGTCATCTGGCCCGGCCAGGGTAAGCCGTAAGTAGCTATTGG
>JBCBHI010000176.1:0-8002 GCA_038525885.1 Bacteroidota bacterium | reverse complement strand
GATTCTTTCTTTTTGATGCGGTCGAAGTGGGTGTAGGTAGATAATAAAACATCCTGCACCAGGTCTTCCCGGTCCATGTTGCCTTGCGTGAGCGCGCCACAGTAGCGCATAAATGCTTCGTGATGGGGAGTATAAGCGGCTAAGAACGCTGCTTGCTTGGGAGTAGCCATGGCCACATTGTTTTAGGGTAACACAAAATACTGATTTGCCCTAATAGTCGCGGCACCCACCAAAAGGTTACCGAGGGATTTGAAAAAAATAAAGGTCGGCCTCCTGAGCATAGGAAACCGACCTTTGAGTAAGGAAGCAAGGGTGCCTTAGTTGGATTCCAGGAGTTGGAACAACTCGTCAAGTTTCGGAGTCAGGATGATCTCCGTACGGCGGTTGTTGGCGCGGCCCTCGGGAGTTTCGTTAGACGCTACTGGAATAAACTCGCCCCGGCCGGAGGCAATCACGTTGGAAGGAGGTACCCCGGCATTGGTGAGGATGCGCACAATAGAAGTGGCACGGAGGACGCTCAAATCCCAGTTGTCCTTCAGGTACGTGGAGGAGCGCCCCAACGGTACGTCGTCCGTATGGCCCTCTACCGTGATGCTAATGTCAGGATTGTCTAGCAGTACGCCCGCCAGCTTGCGAAGTGCGTCTACGCCTTTGGGGTCTACGGAGGCGCTGCCCGACTGGAAGAGTAGGTCCTCGGAAAGGGATACGTATACCTTGCCGTTGCGTACTTCTACGGTGAGATCACTTTCGGCAAAGTTGAGCAAAGCCTGGCTCACCTTCTGTCGCAGAGCATCAGTGGCGGCTTCCTTGTCGGCAATCACTTGTTCTAGTTCGGATACGCGAACTTCCCGCTGGCGAAGGTCGGCGGCCAGGGCTTCATTCTCCTGGCGCTTATCGTCTAGCTCCTGGCGCAGATTTTCCAGCCGGCGTTGTTTGGCTTCCAGGTCCCGGTTGAGCCGCCCGCTGTTATTGAGCAGGTTGGTATATATGGTGTTGAGTTCTTCCAGCTCTATTTCGAGCTGATTCACATTCTCCTTTGACTGTGCCAAGCCGGCCTGGGCCTCTTCTCGTTCTTGTTCGGACTGATTGTAGTTTTTCTTCAGCTCCTCTAGCTCCGCTTGAGTAGCCAGCAGGTCTTCCTGGTACTGTTGACCCAAATGATCGGCTTTCACTTTTTCGGTGGCCAACTCATCGTATTTCTGTTGAGTAACGCAGCTTGTGGCCAGTAGCACAATGCCAAAATAGGCGAGATGTTTCATGGGAGTATTGGAGATCATGGATAGTGGGAACCACGGTGAAAAATTCGTCTAAAGATAAGACGGTTGTATACTTTCTACCTCGGTGTTAGGGTGAAAGGTAGGATTGAAGTATTTTTCCTTTCCAACGAAACAATACAGGCATGCAGTATACACAAGGAATGCTCCGTGAGGGAGCTATGGAAGGTAAGACCGTGATTGTGACTGGCGGCGGCACGGGCCTTGGGCGTTCTATGACGAAATACATGCTAGAGCTGGGCGCCAAGGTGGTGATTACCAGCAGAAGGCAAGAGGTGTTGGACCAGGCCGCTCAGGAGCTGCATGCTGAAACGGGCGGGGTGATTTTGCCGGTGGCTTGTGATGTGCGGGAGCAAGAGCAGATTGAGAATGTGATCACCACTACGGTGAAGGAGTTTGGCAGCTTCAACGGTTTGCTCAACAATGCCGCCGGAAACTTCATTAGCCCTACCGAACGGCTTTCGCCCAATGCTTTCAACACTGTGCTGGATATTGTGCTGAAGGGCACGGCCCAATTCACTTTGGCAGCGGGCAAGTACTGGATAGACAACAAGGTGCCGGCCTCGGTGCTGAACATCGTAACCACCTATGCCTGGACCGGATCTGCCTACGTAGTGCCTTCTAGCTGTGCCAAGGCCGGGGTGCTGGCTATGACACGGTCCCTGGCGGCAGAATGGGGCAAATACAAGATCCGCAGCAATGCCATTGCGCCCGGCCCTTTTCCTACTGAGGGTGCCTGGAGCCGTCTCTTGCCCGGGGATCTGGCTAAAAAATGGGACCCGGCCCTGAGTATTCCGCTCAAGCGAGTAGGGGAGCACCAAGAGTTGGCCAACTTGGCGGCCTACCTCATGTCTGAGTATTCGGCCTATGTGAACGGAGAGGTGATTACGATAGATGGCGGGGAGTGGATATACGGCGCGGGTGAATTCAACAAGCTGGACAAGCTGCCCGAGGAGATGTGGGACCTAATGGATGCGGCCCGCAAAAAGAATACTTCTAAGCTGCATATGCTAGGCTTGTACTTGAAGGGCCGTTGGAAACTGCGGGGTAAAATGGGGTAACCTAAGGTACGAGGGAAAAGAAGGGACGAGGTACAAGGTACGAGGGACGAGGAAAAGGAAGGTACAAGGGACGAATAAGGTCCCTACATTCGTCAATCGACATTCGTACCTCGTCAATACCAATTGGTCTTGTCTATGATCAAATTACTGCATCGGCAGATTAACTCATTGGCTGAATAGCTCACCTACTCATTATCCCATTATCTTTGCCCCATGGCGTTGAAAAACGACTTGCTGCTCCGTGCCGCCCGGGGTGAGCAAGTAGACCGCACTCCGGTGTGGGTGATGCGACAGGCGGGTAGAATATTGAAAGAATACCGCGAGGTTCGGGCTTCACTTTCTGGTTTTGTAGAATTGGTAAAAACTCCTGAGCGGGCCGCTGAGGTTACTTTGCAGCCGGTAGATCTGTTGGGAGTGGATGCCGCTATCATCTTTTCAGACATCCTCACTATTCCTGAGGCGATGGGCTTGCCCTATGAGCTGATAGAGAAAAAGGGCCCTCTGTTTCCAAATCCTCTGCAAGGGCCGGATGACCTGGATCGGGTGAAGGTAGCCGATGTAGAGAGTGATCTGGGGTATGTATTGGAGGCCATACGGATTACTAAGCGTGAGCTGGATGATCGGGTGCCTTTAATTGGTTTTGCCGGGGCCCCGTGGACCATCTTCTGCTATATGGTGGAAGGGCAGGGGAGTAAGACCTTCAGCAAGGCGCGCCGAATGCTGTACCAGGAGCCTGAATTCGCCCATACTGTACTGGACCGAATTACGCAGAGCACGATTGCCTATCTTAAGGCCCAGATCAAAGCAGGAGCCAATCTGGTGCAGGTATTCGATAGCTGGGCGGGGATATTGCCGCCGTACCAATATTCAGAGTTCTCAACCCGATACATTCGTACCATCTGTGAGGCCATTAATGAGGTGCCGGTAACGGTTTTTTCTAAGGGCGCATTTTTTGCCCGGCAGGAGTTGGGCCAGTTGAGCTGCCAGACCGTGGGGCTGGACTGGAATATGGATGTGGCAGAAAGCCGGGAACTGATAGGGGCGGATAAAACGCTACAGGGAAATCTGGACCCATGCGCACTTTACGGATCCTACAGCGAGGTGAAGAAAGCCACAGAAGCCATGCTTCAGGCCTTTGGTCCCACCCGGCACATTGCCAACCTGGGTCATGGGGTCTATCCGGATACTAATCCTGATAAGGTGCGTTGTTTTATCGATACCATTAAAGAATTCCAACATACATGAGAAAGCTTCTGCTCCTGGTTTTAGCCCTCACCAGTGTACACAGCCTGTTCGCTCAAGGCCAAGCCGTAACCCTTTCTAGCCAAGCCAAGATTTCTTTGCTTACGGTAGACCAATGGGATCAGCTTTGGGCGGCCTTTGGCCACAGCGGTATTCGGGTGTACGATCCGCTTACGGGAGTAGACAAAGCGTATGATTACGGCGTATTCGATTTTGGATCGCCTACCTTCTACCAGGACTTTACTAAGGGGCTGCTCAACTATAAAGTAGTGGCGGGCTCCTTCAGGTCCTTTACCCGCCGGTACGAACGCCAGGGGCGCTGGGTAAAGGAGCAAATCCTTGACCTGGATTCTGTGGATACTCAGGCGTTGTTTGAATTCTTTGAGAACAACGCGAAGCCGGAGAATGCCTACTACATGTACCACTATTTTTACAACAACTGTGCTACCCGGCTGCTGGATATTTTCGAAGAGGTATTGGGGGATAAGATCCGCTTTAGCAATGCCCACCTTTCTGGAGAGGAAACCTTGCGCAGCTTGGTGCATGACTATACGTATATGAATCCGTGGGCTCAGTTTGGGATTGACCTGGTGCTGGGAGCCAATATAGACAATGAGGCTAGCCCCCGCGAAGTGGCCTTTTTGCCAGACTACACCAAACTTGCCCTGGATAATGCCACTTACCAGTCCGCTACGGGCTGGAAACCCATAGTGCTAGCAGAAACAGTACCTGTGGACTTGCCAAGCCTGCGGGACAAGACCAAGGTGCCCGCCTTGACTCCGTCGTTGGTGCTGTGGTTGCTGCTTGTGGTAGGTCTGTTCCTCACGCTACGGCATAGAAAAATGCCTGCGGTGGGCCGAGCTTTTGACGTGCTAGTGTTCTTTATTTTCGGAATTGGAGGGGTACTGATGACTTTTATGTGGTTCGGTACGGACCACGTGGATGCAAAGAATAACTTCAACTTGCTGTGGGCCTGGCCCACCCATTTGGTGTTGGCCTTTTTCCTTGCCAAACCCTCCTGGACGGCCAAGGTGCAACGTTACTTCCGGATAGTCGCTATTTTTCTGGTCTTGGTAGTACTCCTATGGTGGGCCTGGCCTCAGGACCTGCCCAATGCAGCTATTCCCTTGGTATTGTTAGGTGCTTTGAGGGCGGCCAGAGCCGGTTTTGTGAATTAAAGAGAAGCCCGCAGGTTCCGGAATTTTCCCCAGCTAAGGATGAATACCACCACCCCGGCCAAAAAAGGGGATAGGGGTAGTAGCCCTTGGTATCCGTTTTGCAAACTTCGGTAGGCTACTATGGCGCCTATCACCATCAGAATGATGCCAATGTATACCCATACGCGGGCTCGCTTGTATTCCTGTAGTAGGGGAAAGTAGCGCATGCCCTGGTCTTCCAGCCACCGCATCACTAGTTTGATGTCTTCGGCTACCAGGTTTTCTTCTTTCAGAATCGTTTTGATGTCCTCGTAGCTCTCGCCCTCGCGCATGCGTTCCCAGAGCGCCCAGTAGTCCTCCTCTTCCAGTCCTTCTACCACCGGTAAGTCTTCGCGGCTTTGAAAACTGCGCTTGCCCAATGCCTGGTAGTCGGCGCCAAAACGATGCTTCAGCATAACATTAAGGGTGTAAAGGATTAACCAACGAGTTCTGGGTGCTCTTCCTTCAGTTGTGATTCTAGCTCGGAGTCAAATTTGGCCTGGTAGAGCGTCTTTACGGATTTAAGCTGCTCTACCGTAAGGCCGATGGCACCCCGCAGGTCAGCCTTGTACAGATTTGCGTTTTCCATCTCCGCTCCGGTGAGGAAGGCGCCTCGCAGATCAGCTTCCATTAGGAAAGCATTGGTGAAATCTGCTTTGATCAGGAAGGCACGCTCCAAAATGGTTTTGATCAATACCGCATCCTTGAAGTTAGCCCCACTAGCGTAAGCTCCCAGCATATTGGCTTGGTTCATGTTCGCATTCTCCAAGTTGGCTTGGTTTAGGCGAGCATTCTCCAAATTGCATTGCAGCAGGTTGGCTCCTGATAGGTTAGCATTGTTCATGTTCGATTCCTTCAGAACCGTATAGGAGAGATTGGTACGCGCCAGGTGGCAATTCACCAGATTGATGTTGAAGATCTTATTACGGTTAAGCCGCTTGATGTTACCCACCGTACGGAAGGCCGCCTCATCCGATTCCCACAACCGGAAGTCATCGATCTCGTCTTTGTACATCCGAATCCTCAGGCGTTTTTCCCCGTTTCGGTTGAGCCAGAAAATAAGAATACCGATGACCGCGATGTCAAAGAGCATTCCGTGGGCTTCGGCAAGCACTTGCCCCCAGAAGTTGGTGAAGTCGTTCTGGTAATAGGGATAGGAAAGAGAGAGTACCAGAATGGCCAGCAAGATGAGCACCAAAAATGAGGTAAGCAGGGGCTTCTCCAGTATGTCGTTGAACCGGTCTTTGATTACCTGTTGCTGCTCTTTAAAGGTCATCTGCAATAGCGGGTTATGGTAAGAAAACTAATCAAAAATGAGGCTTATGAAAATAGTTTGAGCAAAATTACACCTGTAAGTGAAGTGCTTTTATTTTTTCGACCAGTATTTCATTGATCTTTTTATAGGATTCCACGGACCATCCCGCTACGTGAGGTGAAAATACAGTTTTTTCAGAGTTTTTTAAGTATTTGAGGGTTTCTGCTTGTTTGGGGTTGAGGGTCTTTAGCTTCTCGTTTTCCAGTACATCCAGCGCAGCCCCTAGTATTTTGCCCTCTTCCATGAGCGTGGCTAGCACCTCCAAGGGTAGTACTTCTCCTCGTGAGGTATTCACTACATAAATAGGTTTTGAAAAGGAAGCGAAGAAGTCGCGGTTGGCAATGAATCGGGTTTCCTCAGTAAGGGGTACGTGCAAGCTCAGGATGTCAGACTCAGCTTGCAAAGTAGCCAGGTCTACCTCTTCGGCTCCCTCTGCGGCAAAGCCCGATTTATACTTGTCGTAGGCTAGTACCCGGCATCCAAACCCCGAAAGCCGCTGGGCAAAAGCCTGTCCCATGTAGCCATAGCCGAAGATGCCTACCGTTTTGCCCATCAGCTCCAGACCCCGGTTACGTTCCCGTTCCCAAACACCCTCGCGTACTTCCTGGTCGGCCCAGCGTAGTCGGTTGAAGAGCATCAGTAGCATGCCCACGGCGTGCTCAGCTAGCGCATCGCGGTTGCCCTCGGGGGCATTTAGCAAGGGTAGATTGCGGCTTTCTAGGTAGTCCACATCTACATTATCCACTCCTGCTCCTGCACGGGCCACGAATCGTAAATGTTTAGCCGGACCCAATAGCTTTTCGTCTACAAACACCTTGCTGCGGATGATGAGCCCGGTTGCGTCTGTCAAAAGAGGAGGGATTTCTGCTGCGGAAATAGTGGGAACATACACGGGTTCAAAGCCTGCTGCATCCAGCAGGGAAATGATACTCTCATGCATGAGATTTACAATGACCACCTTGGGACGAACTGAAGGGGAGGGACCTGCCATAAGCAGGCAAAGGTATAGGGTATCGGCAGAACCTGACTAGGGTAAATGGATTACTTTACGACATTTTTTGCTTTGATCCTTAGGGGATTTCTTTCAGCATCACCACGTGTTTCAGCACATCCTGAACGGCTTCTAATTTGGCTTCTAAAACCAGGTTTTCATGTTCTAGTTTACGTACATATTTGGGGTTGAGCTGTTCTTCCTGTTCAGGATTATGTAGCATATTTCCATCGCCTAAGAGTAGCCACTGGGGCTTCAATTCGGGAAAACTTATGAATATATTCATAAGTTTGTCTACCCCGAAACTTTTCTTCCCGCTTAGAATTTTGGATAAAGATCCACTAGAAAACCCTGTTTCTCTCGAAAATTCATTGATATTCAGGTTTTTGTGATTCATAAAGACGCGAAGCCTTTCGTGGAATGCTGAATCCATGATGTTTATCATTTAGTACACATTCAAATTTATGCATAAAAATTGAAGATATACTAAATGAATATGATTAAAGTTTATATGTCTATGCTTTCGTGGATATTGAGTGTGTCTAATTCGGTGCTTTTAGGGTCTCGGGTTACAAATTTTCGCGCAATACGGCCAAGGGTGGCTTTCTTACCACGCCTCGTAAGTTGAAAGCCCCAATGCCTACGGTAAGTGAGGTGATGCCCAGGTAGATAACCAATAAGTCCAGTACATCCGGTGAGAAGGGGATTTCAAAACTGTACTTGGCTAGCAGCCCACTGGCTATTATGGCCAATCCTATCCCGCTAATGCTTGCCAAACTGCCCAGGAAGAAGTATTCCAGTAAGGTGATTTGTACGATCTGTTTTCGGCTTCCCCCAATGGTGCGAAGAAGCACGCTTTCCCTGATTTGTTGGTATTTAGAGATGCTTACTGAGCCAATTAATACCAGAATACCAGTGAGGAT
>JBCBHI010000175.1:0-8008 GCA_038525885.1 Bacteroidota bacterium | reverse complement strand
ACAATACATCGTCGCTATGCGACTTGTAGCTCGCCGTTTTTGGTGTTTTAGCCCAGGCTACGCGCCTCGGCACCACCAACAACCTACGGAGCATACTATGACCTTGGGAGCCGAAGATCTTTCCTCACTTCGCGATTGATCAATAAGGTGTCCTGTGAGGTAAGAGCGGGCTAGCCACCCCGGCCGAGCGCCAATTTCGAATGATAGACCCAATAATTTCACGGTTCAGCCATTGCCCGGCCCACTCATCAACCCTTCGAAGGGATCAATCTCTTCGCCGTTGTTGGTGTTTTAGCGCAGGCTACGCGCCCCGGCACCACCAACAACCTACCGAGCATCCTATGTTTTTTGGAGCCTAAGTTTTTTCTCACTACAGGATTGACTAGAGGGCTGTCCTTTGTGAAAAGGAGGGCTAGCCACCCCGCCAAGCACCTATCCCGAATTTTGAGCCCTTAAAACTTCCGGTTCAGCCATTGCTTGGTCCACTCATCAACCTGTTCAAGGGATTGACCTTCAGAGTTCTATCTTCATAGAGCCACAACAACACTTTTAGGACTATGCGTACTTTGTTTTTCCTCGCCTTGGTGATAAGCTCTTGGGCGGCCAATGCCACCGAGCTCACTCTTTCGCAGCCTGTTTTGTACGATGAAGGGGAGTCTCTCTATGCCGTAGTGCATGTGAAATGGAGGAATGCCTGGAATAACGAGAAAAACCACGATGCCGCTTGGCTCTTTTTCAAAGCCTTACCTGCACAAGGCGGCTACCGTACGGTACGGCTGACAGATACAGGGCATGATGTGATTTGGACAAGGAGATACTCGCCCACCTGGGAAATACCTCAAGACCAAACCGGGATGTTTCTAATCCCGCCTCCAGGGCGTTGGGACACCTTTGAAGTTACGCTACGTGTTGAGCTAGACCGAGAGAGTATAAAAGGTTTGAGGCTACGGGGAACCCGCTTGATGGCCTATGGGTTGGAGATGGTGAAAATACCAGAAGGGGGATTTACTCTGGGCGACCCTAGTCCAGAAGCCCGAGCTCACGGAGGACTATTTGTTGCCAATCGGCAAGGCGATTATGACGGGTTGTATACTGTAACCAGAGAGAATATTGCCATAGAAGTAGGTAAAGGGGAGGACTTGTACTATCAGGCTCCTGACGGGTATGAAGGGGACCAGCAGGGCACGATTCCCGCAGAATTCCCCAAAGGATATGATCCTTTTTTCATGATGAAGTACGAGCCCACTGAGGGGCAATATGTTTCGTTTCTGAATTCTCTTATCCCTGAACAAGCCACGGAGCGTGAGATTTTCCAAGTGGATAATTACTCGGGGTACATCCGCAAGGAAGGAGAAAGATACACCTCCGACTCACCCAACGCACCTTGTGCGTACTTGGGGTGGGATGACGCGATGGCTTTTGCTGACTGGGCAGCCCTGCGGCCCATGACGGAGTTGGAATACACCAAAGCCGCCCGAGGGGACACCCAAATCCTGGCGGGAGGTTTTCCTTGGAGTACCTCATCCAAGCTGGAGGTGCTTCGGTGGCCTGCAGAGGATACCGGGGTGCTTTACCAGCTTAACGGCTATACCGAAGCGCAGCTTACTGATTTCACTATGGCCATGTTTGGAGCTTCTTACTACTGGGTAATGGACTTGGCTGGCAGCATGTGGGAAAAGGTAATCAGTGTTGGGCATCCGTATGGGAGGGCTTTTACTGGACAGCATGGGGATGGTAACCTGGCTGCCGATGGATTTGCCAATGTAGAGGGTTGGCCCGTTCATCGGGAGAAAACCGGAGGTTTCGGTTTTCGAGGCGGTGGCTTTTACGGATACACCCGTGAGTATCATCAGTATAACCCCTTTAGCCCCGTAGCCTATCGCCCCTATGGGGGCTGGGATGGCGGAGACCGTTCACTGTCATACGGGGCGCGGTTTGTACGCGACGCCAACTGATAGTGTCAGCACTGGGGCAGTAGTGTTTCCTTAGGCCTCCTATCTAGTCTATGGCTATTTCTTTTTGCGTGTGGCTCGGTAGCGAAGAAACCCGTAGACTATAATCAGAACGGCCACTACGGCCATCAAGAGGCTATTCTCTTCCATAAACATCTGCCAAGGACTTTCCATAAGGGCTTTTGGTTTGGTTTTGTTGGAAACTGCTCTAAAAAATGAGGGTTCAAATCATGGAATGCAAATACCAACTATGCCAGCCCTGGTATTTCCTCAGGCTGAGGTTGGCAAAACAAGGCTCTTCCCTGATGAGCGCCATCGGCGGTTTATCTGAATCTTAAACTTCGTCTGCGAACAGCGGTAAGTTTCAAGTGCTGCCACTCTGCGTGTAGCAAATCATTTCACCTAAATAAATGGGCCTTAGGCCTTCTTTTTGGTGGTGGGCTTTGGGGGTAAGGAGGTAATGTAGCTGTAGCTTTTCGTAAGCCACGGTGCCAAGGTTTCGGTGTCTAAGAATAGATCGTCCGGTACTTTGACGTAATCTCGCATTACAGAATTGTACTGGATGTAGGGCTCCGAACCGTACAGGTCACCAAAGGCCTTTTGGTCCTCCTTACTCATTCGGATACCCAAGCAACCTGTAGGATCTAAGTAGGTGAACATATGCCCGTTTACGGAAGTATACCGGAACTTTTTGCCCTTCATTTCCATCCGGCCATCGGTAGCCAGCAATTTCTCATACAGGGCTATTTTGTCTGGGGGGATAGTGGACGATGTTTTGGCCATGTGCTCTTTAGGTTGGGTTATCAGTAAGATACTACTCAGTTCTTCGGTGCGAAACAAAAGGGTTATATAAACCAACCCTCCCAGCCAAATTCCTGGACCATCCGACGGAATTCTGCATGGATGGGGGCTTGAATTTGGATGGCCTCGTCCGTAGCCGGATGCTGGAAGCCTAATTGGTAGGCATGTAGCAGCATGGTCTCCATCTGCCAATGTTCCTTAAACAGCCGATTTTGTTTGTTGCATCCGTGGGGGCGGTCTGCAATGATGGGGTGCAGGATATGAGCGAAATGCTTGCGAATCTGGTGCATACGGCCAGTTTCTGGGTAGGCCTCTACCAAACTGTACCGAGAAGTGGAGAATTTGCCGAAGGGTACGGGGACTTCGACCCGATCCAGGGTACGGTAGCGGGTCACTGCTTCTTGCAGCTCCTCCCGGTTGTCCTCTGGCCTAAGCGGATAATCGATCACTCCCTCATCCTCAGTATAGCCGCGGACCACGGCCCGGTAGGTTTTTTGCGTCTTGCGCTCAGCAAATAGCCCTTGCACGGCATTGGCCGTGGTAGAGTCCAATGAGAACAATAGCACCCCGCCCGTTTTTCGGTCTAGCCGATGGGCAGGAAAAACATGGCGGTCCAGTTGATTGCGCAGGGTTTGCAAAGCAAAAACTTTAGCATCGGTGGCCCTGCCCGTGCGGTGAACCAGGAGCCCGTGCGGCTTATTAACGGCCACCAGCCAGTCGTCTTGGTACAGAATGTCTAAATGCGGTGCTTCATCCATGATGGACAAAACTAGGGTGGAGAGGGCCAGGATGAAAATCTGCTAAATATGTACCTTCCGGCATGCATATTATCACCCCGCAGGTCCTTTCCTTTTTGCAGGCTTTGGAAGCCAACAACCAGCGTGACTGGTATCATGAACACAAAGCTGAATACCAACGGGCCCGCCAGGATTTTATGGCGTGGCTACAGACCCTAATAGCTGCGATAAACGAGGCTCAACTACTAGATCTGGGAGGGTTGGAACCCAAGGACGCTATGTACCGGATTTTTCGGGATTTGAGGTTCCATAAGGACAAGCTGCCATACAATCCGTGGTTTAGTGCGATGCTAGGGCCGCAAGGACGTAATACCCCATCAGCGGCTTTCTATGTGCGGCTGCAACCGGGGAGAAGCTACGTAGGAGCAGGATTTAGTATGTATTGGAAAGGGGAGATGCTGGCGGCTCTGCGGCAGGAAATTGACTACAATCCTGACCCGCTGCTCCGTTGGATGCAAGGGGAGGATTTTCGAAAGTACTTTGGGGAGATTAAAGGAGAGGCGCTGAAGCGACCACCCAAAGGATATGACGCAGCCCACCCACAAATACGGTGGCTGAAGCAGAAGGCCTGGTGGGTGGAACACCCTTTGCCTCAAGACCTGCTGCATTCGCAAGATCTACTCCCATATTTGTTAAAAGTGTATGCAGCGGCGAAACCGCTGGTTACCTATCTTACGACTTCTATTGAAGACATCGTGTAAATTTCAATCCACTCTTTTATGAAATCGATTCGTTATGCTAGCGCATTTTTAGGACTGCTTTCTTTTGCCGCTTGCAACACTGAAACCCAAGAAAAAGAACCCGACGCGGAGATGCCCGAGGAAAAACCGGAAGTATTTGTGGTTTCTGACCAGGCTGACCAATTGGGCGAGGGTGCCTTCTGGTATGCTCAGGCGAAAGAGTTTTGGTGGATTGATATTGAGGGTAAGCGCTTGTATACTTTAGATAAGCAGGGAACAAAAACGGGCTTTGATATGCCCTCTAGAATAGGGACGGTAGTGCCTGATTCGGATGGGAAGGCCATTGTGGCGATAGAAGAAGGGGTATATCGGTTTGACCGGGGCGATGAGTCGTTTGCACCCATAGCGCATCCCCAAGAGGGCATGGAAGGCCTGCGGTATAATGACGGCAAGGCGGACCCCCAAGGTCGGCTATGGGTGGGTGGAATGCACCTAGAGCAAACTCCCGGTGCTGCCTCACTCTACCGGATTGATCCGGATGGTAATGCTTCGGCCTGGCGGGACGGAATCACCATTTCTAATGGCCTCTGCTGGTCGGCTGACCACCAGACCATGTACTACATAGATACCCCCACGGGCGAGGTAAGAGCCTTTGGGTATGATGATGCTGGCGGCTCTATAGATAGTGGCCGGGTGGTGGTGACCATCCCCGAGTCCTTGGGTTTCCCGGACGGGATGGTAATTGATGCCGAAGGCATGCTGTGGATTGCCCTATGGAATGGCAATTCGGTTACCCGTTGGAATCCCAATACGGGAGAGATGATCGGGCAGATCTTCTTGCCTGCTCATAATGTGACTTCCTGTGCTTTCGTTGGTGACCAACTGGACACGCTCTATATCACCACCTCATCGCTGGATATGACGGACGCCGAACAGTCGCAGTATCCCAAGGCTGGAGCCGTGTTTGGGGTAGTGCCCGGAGTAAAAGGTGCCCCCATGGACCTATTCGGTTTGGCGGGAGAGTAAGCCCAAACCTATGGCCTTAAGCCATCACTTTGTACAAATATTTGGCGCTGGGAGGTTGGCTCTTTCAGAGAGGCCTAAGGTGAAGGAAATCCCACAATTGGTGACTGCAGGGTGCAATCAGGTGGTCTTCATCCTTGCACCTACCGATAAGCCTCAAGGAATCGGTAGGGCCGTAGAGGCTTCAGGGTTAGTATGGCACTGGCTACAGGTGGGCCATGCCACGGAACTCACCTCAATCGAGAAAAGTCATTTTCGGATGACCGTGAGAACCATCTACGAGCAAGTACTAAAAGGCGAATCGGTATTGTTGCATTGTTCTGCGGGGCTCCACCGCACGGGTATGTTTGCCTATGCCTTGTTGCTACGCGGTGGGCTTTCCCATGAGGAGGCTATGGGCCTATTGGGGGAGTTAAGGAGGGAAACCCAGGTTGCCATGGAAGAGAAGTACCTTCAGGTGGCCAAGGAGATGCATTAGTCGGTGAGTAATCCAACTTTTGTATTAAATGCAGGACTTTTTTCAAAAATCCCGGAACTCGAAACCTTATGATATTATATCGTATTATTAATATATAACTGTAAGCCTATAAACTATCAAAACAAAATGGGTATGCCTTTGGCGTACCTTTTTTTGATCCTCATCGTTTCTATTTGCAGTATTTCATCTCTACTAGGGGTAGAAAAATACCCTTGTTCTTCCACAGACATTTAGTGGCATTGCACAGCCCGTAGGGAACCTTATCTTGCGGCGGCTGTTAAATCATCCGTATGGACCGTAGCTTTATCGAGACCCTGTACCGGGCTCATCATGACTGCCCAGATTGCCCATCACCTGAGCGCGTAGCCAAGTTCTTCCAGGATTTGCTGGGTACGCTGTTTCCTGATTTCAGGAAGTTTACTTTCCAGTCAGTGAAGGAGTTTGAGCTCCATATGCAAAAGTTGCAACTACAACTTGAGCAGATACTCTACCGGAACCATAACCCAGAAGGGCCAGGAGCAGAGCAAGCTGCCCAGGAATTTTTTCAGGACCTACCTCACTTGCGCAAGCAGCTGCAGCAAGACGCGCAAGCTATGTTTGAAGGCGATCCGGCGGCCAAGTCTCAAGCCGAGGTGATTCGAACGTACCCTGGTTTTTTTGCCATTGGTAGCTACCGGATTGCCAACCGCTTGCACCGTTTGGGGATACCCCTGGTGCCCAGGCTAATTACTGAGTTTGCCCATGGCAAAACCGGCATTGATATCCATCCGGGAGCAAGGATAGGCGACTATTTCTGTATAGACCACGGCACGGGGGTGGTAATAGGCGAGACTACGGTGATTGGGCATCACGTAAAGGTGTACCAAGGTGTGACGCTGGGGGCACTCAGTGTAAGTAAGGAGGACGCCAATGCTAAGCGGCACCCTACTATTGAAGACCATGTGGTGATTTATGCCGGAGCTACTATTTTGGGAGGAGATACCACGGTGGGTCAACACAGCGTGATCGGCGGTAATGTTTGGCTTACCCGGAGTGTGCCGCCCCAAACCAAATTGTATTACAAAGCGAAAATGCACAATTCGGAAACCGACGAGATAGATACCGTGGTGTTTCGCGAACATGCCTGATATGAAACTGACCAATCTGATTGGAAATACTCCGCTAGTGCGGATGCAAAATATCCCTACCAATCCCAATGTGGCCATTTATGGAAAGCTGGAAGGGCAAAACCCTGGGGGGAGTGTAAAGGACCGTGCTGCGTACAACATGATCTCGCAGGCCCTGGAGCGCGGTGACATTAAGCCGGGGGATAATCTGGTGGAGGCCACTAGCGGCAATACGGGGATAGCGCTGGCGATGATTGCCCGCTTGCTGGGGGTGAATATGACGCTGATTATGCCTGATAATGCTACGGCAGAACGGGTAAAGAGCATGGAAGCGTACGGGGCGAAGGTGATTCTGACGCCTTCAGAAAAAACTATAGAGCATAGCCGGGAGCTGGCAGAGCAGATGGCTGCGGAGGAGGGATATTTGATTCTGAATCAATTTGCCAACCCTGATAACTGGGGCGCTCACTATTTGGGTACGGGGCCTGAGATATGGCGGGACACGGATGGACAGGTGACCCACTTTGTGAGTGCTATGGGGACCACTGGGACCATTATGGGGGTCTCACGGTACTTGAAGGAGAAGAACGATGCGGTGCAAATAGTGGGCACTCAACCTACCGAGGGTAGTAGTATACCGGGTATCCGGCGTTGGTCGCCGGAGTTTCTGCCCAAAATTTATGAGGCAGAACGGGTAGACCATGTGGAGGATGTAAGCCAGGACGAAGCGGCCCATATGGCGCGCCGACTGGCTAAGGAGGAGGGAGTACTCAGCGGAATGAGCAGTGGGGGAGCCCTCACCGCAGCGCTGCGGGTTGCCGAACGCCTGGATGAGGGACTGATTGTATTTATTGTCTGCGACCGGGGTGACCGCTACTTGTCTTCCAATCTATTTACCTAATGGCATCGTTCAGCACAATGCCGTAGACGGTGTCTTCCTTGATAATGTTGATTAAGCTGACATCTCTGCGGTAATCATCCTCGCGGGTTAGGGTACCGGTGAGGGTGGTAGTTTCACCATCAGGTACTTCTATTGTCAGGGTGTAGTCAGCATCAATATCGCCTTTCCAGTATTCTGCCCGGACGCCGTAACTTACATTGGAGAATGCGGGCAGAATAGTTAGGGTTTCGAAGGAGTCGGCATCTACACTTTCGAACAGCAGGCTGGCAC
>JBCBHI010000174.1:0-8043 GCA_038525885.1 Bacteroidota bacterium | reverse complement strand
TAAAGATCAGGCATCCAATAGGTGACCTTGATCTGGTCCTTGGATAGGCGTTTCACTTGCACCTCCACTCCCTGGTCACAGTTGTCCTGCCCGTACTCAATGGTCTCCTCAAAGAAGAAACGTAGCCTCTCCAAGGACCAGATCAAGGTCACCTATTGGATGCCTGATCTTTATCCTAATAAGCCTGTGGCTACCGCAGAGCTCACCCGTATGGAGAAAGGTCTTCCGTAATACTCTACCGGCAGAATCTCCCCCATTAACAAAAAAGCAAAATCCATTCGGGTAGAAATTGGTTACCTTATAACCCAATAAGCAAACCACAGGAACGCTATGCGAATGATCTGGATGGGGGCGGCCATGTACAGCAGCCTCGCAATCATAAGTGCCGGATGCGGCCCGGCACAAGGTATGGAAACCGAAGACACTGCGGATATAGAGGCCAAAATCCGCCTGGAAAATATCACCTTGCCAGAGGGTTTTACTATTTCGCTCTACGCGGAGGTACCCAATGCACGGTCGATGGTATTATCCCCCAGCGGGACTTTGTACGTAGGCAACCGGGGTAAAGACAAAATATATGCTTTGCAAGATACCGACGGTGATATGGTGGCCGATAAAACGTACGTGATTGATGAAGACCTTAACATGCCCAACGGAGTAGCCTTCCGCAATGGCAGCCTGTATGTGGCAGAGGTAAACCGGGTACTACGCTATGACAACATAGAGAGCAATCTGGAGAATCCTCCACAACCAACCGTGGTCATAGACACCTACCCTACGGACCGACACCACGGCTGGAAATACATCGCTTTTGGGCCTGACGGCAAATTGTATGTCCCGGTAGGGGCACCTTGCAACATCTGCGAAAGTGAGGATGATATCTACGCTTCGATCACCCGCATCAATCCAAATGGTTCAGGGCGAGAGGTATTCGTTTCCGGGGTGCGCAACACGGTAGGTTTCACCTGGCATCCTGAAACGGGTGATATGTACTTCACAGACAACGGCCGTGACTGGATGGGGGACAATTCTCCTCCCTGCGAACTAAACAAAGCGACCCGTAAGGGCCAGCACTTTGGCTATCCCTTCTGCCATGCGGGCGAGTATACTGACCCGGAATACAACAGCCGTGCCTGCTCAGAATTTGTGAAGCCATTCCAAAAACTGGGACCCCATGTGGCACCGCTTGGAGTGAAATTCAAATCGGGCAATATGTTTCCGGCAAAATATGACAACGTGATGTTTATTGCCGAGCACGGCTCCTGGAACCGTAGCCGCAAGATTGGGTACCGCATCTCTATGGTGGGCCTTGATGCCAACGGCCGATCTACTGGTTATGAAACCTTTGCGGAAGGCTGGCTCAACAAGAATAGCCAGAACGCTTGGGGCCGTCCGGTAGACGTTCTCTTTATGCCTGACGGCAGCATGCTGATCTCCGATGACCAAGCCAATGCTATTTACCGCGTGACCTACGAAGGGTAAGGACAGCACATTGCACAATAAAAAATGCACGCTGCCATGGCAGCGTGCATTTTTTATTTTTTACTCTTCTTCTTAGACTTTTTCTTGTCTTTCTTCTTTGCTTTCGCCGGACGATCCTTCACCTTCTTAGCCTTCTTTTTCTTCTTGTCCGCTTTCGCCTCTACCTTTTTCTTATCCTTTTTCTTCTGCTTTCTAGGCTTCCGGTCCTTTACATCCTTCGCCTTTTTAGCCTTCTTCTTATCCTCTTTTTTTGCCATGAGGGTCTACTAATTTGGTGAAGGTCAAAAGTAGCTATTTAACATTAAATTAACAATCACATAACAAATCAATAAAAAAGGTGAGCGATAGCCCACCTTCGTCAATTACATTCATGCTGGAGAATGCTTAGAACCCCCTACGGCTACCCATGCCCTCTTCTGCCAGCGTTTCCACTACCTCCGCACTAATAGTCACTTTCATCTCCCGGTTGGCAACATCATTAGTATATAAAGTAACCACCTCTACCCATTTACCTGTTTGAGCAGGAGTGTAAATCAATTTCAATGTTTGGTTTTCACCGCTGCCAATGGTCCGGTTGAATTCAGGATCGAAAAAGACGCAATTGCAGTTGCTGCGGAGATTACTGAAGGCCAAAGGAGCTTTGCCCTCATTGGCAACTTCAAATGCCACCGGCACACTTTGACCTTGCTCGATTTTACCCGTCTTAGCCGTGGTTTGCTCTACTACAATCTTAGAAGAGGCCGCAATCTCTTCGGCCGTAGGTGGACGCTTGGTTACTACCCCTTGAATGAATACCGCAGAGGTGGGGGTAGCAGCATTGCTAGTCACGGTAATAGACTTGCGAAAGTTACCTGGGCGCCCTTGGCTATTATAACTAGCCTTGATTACTCCTTTATCTCCAGGCATCACTGGCTCGCGAGTCCAAAAGGGTGTAGTACAACCACACGATGCTTGTACCCGGCTTATAACTAACGGCTGATCGCCGGTGTTAGTAAAAGAAAACTCATGTACGGCCTTATCTCCTTCGATGACTTCTCCAAAATTATGATTGGTTTCTTCCCATTGGATGGTCGGCTGCGCAATCGTATTCGAAACAATTCCCAAAAAAAGAATTGTAAAAAAATATAATGTTTTGTAAGACCGATTCATGGTTACGAAATGTTTGGTATCAAATTGACGAGGTAAAGATACATATTGAAAACGAAAGATTTCACCACTAATTATACTTTTTAAAGAAGACTCCATCGTACTATCACTTTTGTAAAACCCTGGTTTTTGAGTAAATTTGATAACCCCTCCAAATCCGTTCATTAATAAAATTGTTGATTGTGACTGTTACTAAGAAACTCAAAATTGGACTTTCTGTAGTTCAGATCCTGGAAGATTATCACACTGCCATAGCAAGCCGAGAGGCGAGTTTAATAGGTAGGAAGGAAGTATTTTCAGGGAAAGCCAAGTTTGGGATTTTTGGTGATGGCAAGGAAGTGGCTCAATTGGCGATGGCCCGGGCCTTCCAGAACGGAGACTTCCGTAGCGGATATTACCGCGACCAGACCTTCATGTTGGCCATTGGTCAACTTACCCTGCAAGAGTACTTTGCTCAGTTATACGCTCATACGGATGTAGAAGCTGAACCCGCTTCTGCTGGCCGAATGATGAATGGGCACTTCGCCAATCGGTTGTTGGACAACAACGGGAAATGGCTGGCACAAACTTCGATGAAAAACAGTTCGTCGGACATCTCCCCTACCGCCGCACAAATGCCCCGCATGTTAGGGTTGGCCTACGCTTCCAAATTGTACCGTTCCAGCGAAGCACTGCAGGCTTTCGAAGACTTTAGCATCAACGGCAACGAAATTTCTTGGGGTACCATAGGCAATGCTTCTACCTCAGAGGGTATGTTTTACGAGGCCATCAACGCAGCAGGCGTACTCAAAGTCCCCATGCTCATGAGCGTGTGGGATGACGACTACGGCATTTCTGTTCCCAAAGAATATCATACTACTAAGGGCTCGATCGGTGCAGTACTGGCCGGTTTCCAACGCGAGGGAGAAGGAGAAAGCGGGTACGAAATGTACACGGTGCCGGGTTGGGATTATGAAACACTGGTAGACACCTACCAAACCGCGGCTGAGATTTGCCGTACGGGCCACGTACCGGTACTGGTACACGTAAACGAGATGACCCAACCACAGGGCCACTCCACCTCAGGTTCGCACGAACGCTATAAGAGCAAGGACCGCCTGGCCTGGGAGGCAGAATATGACTGCATCCGCCAGATGCGCATGTGGATTGAAGAAAACGAGCTGGCTAACGCCGAGCGACTAGACGAAATAGAGCGCACTGCCAAGAAAGAGGCCAAAGAAGCCCGCAAAGCGGCCTGGAACGCATTTATCGGTTCGGTAAAGCAAGATCAGAATGCTGCAGTAATGTACCTGCAGCAGGCCGCTGAGGCCAGCGCACAAAAGGAGGCCATACAGAGATTGGTTCAGGACCTGAAAGGCGAGTTGAATCCTATCCGTAAGAACTCCATTTCTGCAGCAAAGAAAGCACTACGCTTGATGCGCGGCGAAACCTCTGGCGCGAAGCAAGAGCTACTGAGCTGGTTGCAACGGGCAGAAGAAGCCAATGCCGATCGGTACAACTCTCACGTAACTAGCCAGTCAGCTGACAGCCCCTTAAAAGTACCGCACATCCCTGCAGTATACTCTGAGGACTCTCAGGTCTTGGAAGGGTTCAAGGTGCTTCAGCATTGCTTTGACAACCTACTGGAACAAGACCCACGGGTATTCGCCATCGGAGAAGACCTAGGCAAGATTGGTGGGGTAAACCAAGGCATGGCTGGCCTGCAGGACAAGCATGGCGTAAACCGGGTGACCGACACGGGAATCCGCGAATGCACCATCCTGGGTCAAGGTATTGGAGCCGCCCTTCGCGGATTGCGCCCTATTACAGAGATCCAGTACCTGGATTATCTGCTATACGCCCTGCAGACCATGTCTGACGACTTGGCCACCCTACAGTACCGGACTAAAGGAGGCCAAAAGGCCCCCGTGGTTATCCGTACCCGTGGCCACCGCTTGGAAGGTATCTGGCATACCGGATCGCCCATGGGCATGATCTTGCACAGCATCCGCGGAATTCATGTATGCGTACCCCGCAACATGGTGCAAGCAGCGGGTATGTATAATACGCTGATGCAAGGAGATGATCCGGCGCTTTTGATTGAGTGCTTGAACGGCTACCGACTAAAGGAAACCCTACCGGATAACTATCGTGAATTCACCGTGCCTCTTGGACAACCTGAGGTACTTAGAGAAGGTACCGATGTGACCATCGTTACCTACGGCTCCATGTGCCGAATCGTGATGACCGCTGCGGAGCAACTGGCACAGTTTGGCATTTCTTGCGAAGTCATTGACGTGCAGACCTTGTTGCCCTTCGACCTCAATCACCGGATTGTGGAAAGCCTGAAGAAAACCAATCGCTTGGTGGTAGCTGATGAGGACGTGCCTGGTGGAGCCTCGGCCTTTATACTACAGCAAGTGCTGGAGGTACAAGGCGGCTATTTCCACCTTGACTCCAAACCCACCACCATCGCCGCGAAGGAGCACCGTGCAGCTTATTCTTCGGATGGCGACTATTTCAGCAAACCTAGTGAGGATACTGTTTTTGACGGAGTATATGAGTTGATGCACGAAGTGGCTCCTGAGCAGTTCCCTGCACTGTACTAAAGCATTTTGTTTCCCAAATCTCTACCCCGGTTCGGCTTGTTCGTACCGGGGTTTCTTATTTTTAGCTCCGAATGAAATTGGGACCTATATATAGGTGGTAGCTGCCGCGGCTTTATCTGTATGGTCTGTTTTGACATAGCCGTGATTATCGTTCGGGATTCCGATGTTTAAGCGAAGGCTGCACCCCCCGGCGACATCCACAATAATCTGCCGAGTCGTATAGGCTGAGAATTTCCGAATTACGAAGAAGCCTCTAGTGTCATGTAGAATGGCAAGAAGCACATGCTCTTGGGTATGGGAAGCCAATCCTTTGTTCTAGCCTTTGGGTATGGGTCGCTCTTTCGGGCCTTTTCTCCCTCTTGGGTTTACTAAGCGCGACCGATTTTATTACCGCCTACTAAACCCCGGATGAATCCGGGGGCTACATTATGCCGTCGCGGCAGCGACTTTTTCTGCGCGGTTGGTTTTGACCTACCAACTAACCGTGGTTTTCGTTCGGGATTCCGATGTCTAAGCACAGGCCCAGCCGTTGTTGGTGTTTAAGCGAAGGCTAAGCGCCCCGGCGACACCAACAACTAACCGTCGTCTTGTCATTCGGGCTTCCGATGTTGTAGCGCAGACTACGCGCCCAGGTAACACCACCTTCTCTACC
This sequence comes from Bacteroidota bacterium, assembly GCA_038525885.1. Classification (GTDB taxonomy): domain Bacteria; phylum Bacteroidota; class Bacteroidia; order Cytophagales; family Cyclobacteriaceae; genus DMST01. Next base: position 2,175 of record JBCBHI010000174.1, on the reverse strand, counting down.
TACCCCCTCCTCAGTCTTTCACCTTAACCCTACCTTAGGCTCATCCATAATTTGAGTACATTAGGATCATGGCGACTCCCAACAGCGACTTCAAGTATGTAGAGGATTCTCAGGTGACCATCACCGAGCTCATGATTCCTGCATACGCCAATTTCGGCGGCAAGATCCACGGCGGCTCGGTGCTTTCCTTAATTGACAAGGTGGCCTATGCAGCGGCAGCCCGGCATGCCGGAAGTTATTGTGTCACCCTATCCGTAGATCGTGTTTTGTTCCTACACCCCATTGAGGTAGGTCAGCTGGTATCGCTTAAAGCATCGGTCAATTATGTTGGAAACACCTCCCTTATTGTGGGCGTACGGGTTACCTCTGAGGATGTGAAAACGGGTAAGGTATGGCATACCAACTCTTGTTACCTAACTATGGTAGCCTTGGATGACCGGGGAAACAAACTACAAGTACCGGGCTTAAAGCTGAGGACCCAAGAGGAGGTGCGACGCTGGTACGAAGCCTGGCAACGGCGGCAGCATGCCATGGCAGTAAGGCAAGAAGAGGCCACCCGTGAGACGGTGGATGTGGAACAAGCCCGAAAGATCGCCGCGACCCAGCGCTGTCAGATTGAGCTAAGCTAGTCTTTTTTGAAATTGTACTTTTTTTCATCACACCAAAGAAATCTCAAGTTCTTTGATTTTAACCCCACCGAACCCTCTCTCCAACCCCACTCACCATTCAGCAATTCCAATCACAACCTTACATGCGTTTTTTGTGGCTTGAGAGCACTTTTTATAGCAGTACGGTAAGTAAACCACCGCTCATCCCTGGTTCATCGAGAGATCATAATACTTCATCCGGAAAATCCCATCACTGAGCAGATGCTGGGTCCCGCTATTCTACATTCATCATCCATTTACTAGCCCATTTCCTACACAAAACCGACCTGAATCGCTCTATTGGACGATTTTTGCTCTTCGATCAATTCCATCAAACCTCCGACGAACAAGACATTTTAGCGTTTACCTCTCATCATATTTACGGATATATAAAGAAATCACGTACGAACCCATCGTGATTGTGAATATTTCTAGGTTATAGAATTTTATTGTTTGGAGAATTTAGGTGGCCTTATGATGGTAAGAGTATTACCCGTTTTAATTGTTATCAGTTGGTTTAGCGCAGTCCCTTCCTTTGCTCAAAATGCCTTTCGCACCACAGGGGCCGGAGGCGATTGGAATGTAAATACTACTTGGGAGGTGGCAACCAGTATGGCTCCCTATACGTGGGCAGCAGCGACCGCAGGCCAGTATCCTACAGCACTGGACACCGTCTACTTGGAGGCAGGTACTACCGTCACTTTAACAGGGGATGAAGCGGTAGCCGACTTACATTTGAATAGCACCATAGATGTTATTCGCTTGTCCACGGCAGACAACACTCTGGACATTCACGGCAGAATCCGCATATACCGCGACCCTGCCCCCGGCACCATGCGCAGTAGTAGTGCGGGTGTACAAGGTTGGATCAATACTGGTACTATCGGTAAACTACGCTTTGTAGGTAGCGAAAGCCGTTATGTAGTTAGAAAAGGAGAGTTTGGCGCCAAGTTCGAAAACGCCAATACCACGGTAGAATTTGCCTTCACCGAAGGGGATACTGCCTACATTGACGAAACAGTCCGTTTTGGCAACGTAACTATCACCTCAGGCATAGTTCAAGTACTTGACGACCATACCTTTCGCCCTACCGAAGGCACTACCCGCACAGGCACAAACGATGGAAAACTATTCATCCGCTCTGGTGCAACGTTGATTGCAGGCTGGGGCATTTACCGCAATAAACACTCAGGAATAGATTCACTCGTGGTGGAAACTGGAGCCACACTTGCCTTTACCTATCAGTATCCTGAGCTCTCTGTCAACCATCTTATTATAGAGGGCACCATAGAGCTGGCCGGACAAGATGCCACACAACTTTTCCCCCAAACACGCGGCCGGTTTGGTGCCACCGAAGTAAGCACAGCTTCTACTTTGAGGCTATCCGGATCAGCCATCAAGACCCTGAGCACTACCTCCTTCACTGTGGCCAACACTTTGGAGCTAGCAGGGACCTTCAGCGAAGTCGCCGAGAATGGCTACTCATTCTCTGCAGCCAATGCAGCCTTGAGTTATGACTTCGACCAGA
>JBCBHI010000173.1:0-8083 GCA_038525885.1 Bacteroidota bacterium | reverse complement strand
CAGACCGTTTGCCTCCTTCTCCATTCTTACCATTGCCCGCTATCACATGCTTCTTATATCTCAAGGGGAGGATATTATTCTGGAAGTACCCCTGGGAACCGTGGCCCGTGACGCTGAGAGTCAGGAGATTAGGTTTGAGATCAATGAGGACGGCGAAGAGCACATTTTGACTGCAGGTGGCCTGGGTGGCCTAGGCAATGACCACTTCAAGAGTGCTACTCAGCAGGCTCCCCAGTACGCACAACCTGGTCAGGAAGGCACGGAGGAGTGGGTCATCCTAGAGTTGAAACTACTAGCCGATGTAGGCTTGGTAGGCTTCCCCAATGCTGGTAAGTCCACCTTGCTCTCTGTGGTCTCCGAAGCCAAGCCAGAAATTGCCAATTACCCTTTCACTACCCTGCTCCCGAATCTGGGAGTGGTGAGCTACCGGGATTACAAATCCTTCGTGATGGCGGACATTCCGGGAATCATAGAGGGTGCTGCGGAAGGCAAAGGATTAGGTTTGAGATTTTTGCGGCATATAGAACGTAACTCCATTCTCTTATTCATGGTGGCCGCTGATGCGGACGACATCCGTAAGGAGTACGAAATCCTGCTAGGAGAATTGGAGAAGTACAACCCAGAACTACTGGATAAGCAGCGGCTATTGGCCATCACCAAAGCTGACTTACTGGATGAGGAGCTAATGGAGGAAATGCGGGGGGAAATACCTGCCGAAATCCCAAGTGTATTTATCTCTTCCGTTACCAACTACCACATTCAGGAACTTAAGGACCTTATTTGGAGATCACTGAATGGCTGATTTGTGTCAAGTTGACAGAATAACAGGCTTGGCATAGTAATCGCCCGATGGAAATGTAGACTTTGAACAGATATGGGCAAAGACAAGAAAAAAGACCAGAAAAAGAGCGCAAATATGGCGTCAGAAGATACGCAGACCGTAAATCCGGCGGAAGAAAAAGAGCAAACTACGGCAGAGAATACTGCCGAGGCCACGGAACAAGCCCCTCAGGCTGACGAAAGTGAAGCTCAAAAAGACAATAAGGCAGAGGAGTTGAGCCCAGAGGAAAAGCTGGAAATCGACCTCAAGGAACAAAAAGACAAGTACGTTCGGCTATACTCTGAGTTTGAGAACTATCGCCGCCGTACAGCTAAGGAAAAACTGGACTTGGTCAAGACTGCCAACGAGGACCTAGTTAAAGAACTGTTGCCCGTCCTTGACGATTTGGAACGTGCTGCCCAAAACAACACCAAAGAAGGGGTAGAGTTGGAAGCAGTACTGGAAGGATACAACCTGATCCAGAATAAACTGGTGCGGGCGCTGGAAGGCAAGGGCTTAAAGAAGCTTGAAATAGGTGCAGGCTCTGAATTTGACACTGAATTCCAGGAGGCCATTACCCAAATTCCTGCTCCGCAGGAGAACTTGAAGGGGAAAGTGGTTGACTGTGTAGAACCCGGTTATACCCTGGGTGAAAAGGTAATTCGCTACGCGAAGGTGGTAACCGGATCATAAGATAGGCATGGCCAAACGAGATTATTACGAAGTACTGGGCGTCGACAAGGGGGCCTCTGGAGATGAAATCAAGAAGGCCTACCGGAAGGTGGCTATCAAGTTCCACCCAGACAAAAACCCGGGAGACGAGGCAGCGGAGGAGAAATTTAAGGAAGCTGCCGAGGCCTACGAAATTCTGAGCGACGAACAGAAACGCGCTCAGTACGACCGTTTTGGTCACCAGGGTGTTGGCGGTGCCGGTGGCGGCTTCGGCGGAGGTGGCATGAACATGGATGATATTTTCTCCCAGTTCGGTGACATCTTCGGCGGTGGTTTTGAGAGCTTCTTTGGCGGTGGTGGCGGTGGTCGCCGTACGCGCCAGCGCAAGGGTTCCGATCTTCGGATCAAGCTGAAGCTCAGCTTGGAGGATATGGCCCACGGAGTTACCAAGAAGATCAAGGTAAACCGCCTGGTAGCTGCAGATGGAGTTACTTTCAAGACTTGTACTACCTGTAATGGTCAAGGCCAGGTGCGTAAGGTGGTCAACACTATGCTTGGCCAAATGGTGAGTACCAATACCTGCCCCACCTGCCAAGGTAGCGGACAGATGATAGACCACAAACCTCCCGGGGTGGATGGTTCTGGTCTTACCTACAAGGAGGAAGTCATCGAGATAAAAATACCTGCCGGTGTTGCCGATGGCATGCAGCTAAGCCTATCCAGCAAAGGCAATGAAGCCCCCGGTGGAGGCATTCCTGGTAACTTGCTGATCGTGGTGGAAGCCATAGAGCACGAGGAGCTAAAGCGCGATGGAAATAATGTAATCTTTGATTTGTACGTAAGCTTCATTGATGCGGTGCTTGGTACCAGTGTAGAGGTCCCCACCATCGATGGCAAAGTGAAAATCAAAATAGAGGCAGGTACACAAAGCGGCAAACTGCTTCGCCTGCGGGGCAAAGGGATCAAGGATATTGAAGGATATGGCCGCGGAGATCAGCTTATCCACGTGAATGTTTGGACCCCTAAGCAGCTTTCGCGCGATGAAAAGGCGATTCTGGAGAAACTAAGGGATTCGAAGAATTTCAAGCCTAGCCCGGGCAAGGGAGAGAAAGGGTTCTTCGAACGAATGAAAGAATACTTTTAGGAAAGGGGCTTCGGCCCCTTTTTTTGTGCCTTTGGAGCTAGGCCTCAACTACCAATACATCCTTGTCCATAAGATCTCCCTCCTATTAGAACTAGACCAACTTCTCAGATAGGCTAACCTCATTATGAGTAAAGGTCTTCCCTACTATTACATAGGACAGGCTTTAGCCCTTTAGGCAATTGGTTTTACAGTCAGTCCAAACTATGCATTTACCTAAGCAGGCTCTGGCAATGGTAATTGCACAAACCTAAGCACCACATTGCTCCCCATTTTCGTAATTCCAACAATCATCAAGCAAGTCCGCAGAATAAAACAGCCTCAACTAGCAGGGTAGGAACACTTAACTCCAACTATGCATAATAATAGTCGAGTTTAAGCGATCCCCATTGGATAAATTCGACATAAAACCCAGCACTCACTTTTTGTAACAAAACCAAGAATATTGTTTCTCGTTTTTGCTACCTTCTGACTGGTATTGTGGAACTTTTCATCTCCTATTCCCACAACATGATATTGATTTTTAGCAATGCGGAGGATTTCAGTACCCATCGGGTAATGCAATGGCTAAAGCGGGCTGGGAAACAGGTGCTTCGGCTTAATTATGATGAGCCCTGCAAGTTCGAATTTGAGTTTTCCTCCAATTCCCAACCAACCACTATTCGAGTGAAACGTGAGGACAGGCCTTGGGTAGATTTCCAAAACCTTTCTGCGGTATGGTACCGCAGGGTACGCAGGGTGTGGAATGTAGATGGAGAAGCATACAGCCAATTCCAATCCATCCAGACTCGATACTACGGCCATACCCTGGCAGACTACTTAGAAGCTGAGTGGAAAGTGGCTTATGATTTTTTGCTTAAGCAAGCGAGCCAGTGTGGCCGCGTGCTTGGGCATCCGCAACATGGGCAGTTCAACAAGCTAGAACAACTAGTGGCTGCCAAGTCGGTGGGGATTTCCATCCCTATCTCTCGGGTAACTACCGATGCCAACCGGCTGGTGATGGCGGGAAAAGAAACCATCACCAAACCCCTTTCGGATCCTACGGAGTTTATGGTGAGCAACCATAACTTCCGCACCTATACGGCCAAGGTAGACGACACCTGGGTAGAGCACGTACCGGATGAAGTGTTTCCTAGCTATGTGCAAGAGTCAATTCCTAAGGATGTGGAACTGAGGATATACTACCTGGATGGGAAGTGTTATTCAATGGCCATATTCTCTCAAAGAAATAAACAGACCACGGTAGATTTTCGGCGGTACGACAAGGTGGTACCCAATAGAATGGAGCCCTACCAACTTCCTGAGGAGGTAGAAGAGAAAATCAGGTTGCTCATGCGCCAACTGGACCTTAACCAAGGCGCCATAGATTTTATCCTGACTCCGGCAGGCGAGTATGTATTTTTGGAAGTAAATCCTACGGGCTCGTTTGGGATGATCAGTAGCAACTGCCACTTCCCCATAGAACAAGATATTGCTCACTGGCTTATGCAATCCGAATACTAAAATGGCTGAGAAAACTAAGCGGCTGGAAGAACTCATGCCTGTAGAACAGGCAAAGAAGCTCCCTCTCTTTTTACAACAGATGGAAGGAGCGCCGGTGCCCAAAGGAGATCATAAGGCGCCTATACGAGTGAAAAAGCTAGTAAAAGCAGAAGGCATTCAGACTCCGGCTCTGGTACCCTCCCCTAGTGCAAAATGGATTTCCCGAATGATCACGTTTCCCTCTCCTCATGAAGCTTGAAGTATTCGTTTTACACCCATCGTGTTTGGCTGTAGCGGGTCATGCGGCAGGCCTTATTTGCGACCTTCAGCGCGGCCAGTACGTGCAAGTACCCAAAACAATGGTGGAGGTACTTCAAGATCATCCGCAACCCACCTGGCAAGAGCTGCTGGATGACTATGCTGACGAGGAGATCCTGAAGTCGTATTTTGATTTTTTGGTAGTCAAGGAATATGGTTTTTGGACCGATACCCCAGATGCATACCCTAGGAAGAAAGATCTCTGGGACCACCCCTCCCTGGTCACCAATGCCATTATAGATCACGGGGCCGAAAGCCAGCATGATTACCCTAGTCTCATTCACCAACTTGATGCCCTGGGCTGCGAACAATTAGAACTGCGGTTTTTTACCGCAATTTCTGCGGCTGCGCTGGATACTATTCTCCAAGCGACTAAGTCCGCAGATATTCTGGGTATTCAGTTGCTATTGCAGGCTGCTAGCGTTACTTCTCCAGGTTGGCTTTCGGAGATCTGTGAGCGGCATCCCCGGGTAAATAGCATTACCCTATCGGGGGCTACTGAAAATGGCATCTCCATGATCGGTAGGGCTGAGCATCCAGAGCATATGTTGGCTCAGTTAATTGCTACTACCCAAGTACTGGATAGTCACACCCACTGCGGCGCAGTTCATCCAGAGTATTTCAGCGTGAATCATAGCGCAGTGAGAGAAGCCCTGGCTTACAATAGTTGCCTTAACCGCAAGCTGGGAATCGATGAGCAGGGATACATTCGCAATTGTCCTAGTATGCCACAGCAGTTTGGCCACCATCGAGAGGTAAAATTGGCCGAGGCGATCGCTCGTCAGGAATTTCAGAAAGTATGGGGCATTACCAAAGACCAGGTTTCGGTGTGTCAAGATTGTGAATTTCGATACATCTGTACCGATTGCCGGGCACATACAGTAGCGGAAGGGGACATGCTATCAAAACCTGCTGGCTGTAATTATGACCCCTATACTGCTACTTGGGCCCCTTAAAAAAAGAAACCCGATGGGGTGACCATCGGGTTTGTTGTCTTGCGGAAGAGTGTATCAATCAGGCTGCTCGTGGAATACCTTCTTCATGATTTCCTTACCATCAGAACCCATATTTCCGGTTCCTTCCCAATGGTACCAAGTATAACCATATCCGCCCAGCGCCTTAGACATGCCTTTTGAGTTGATTACGGTTGTCTGAAAGTCTTGTAACTTTTTCATGTTGCCTATTATTAATTTTGAGTAAAACCAGCCGCTTTGACTGATTTAATAGGACTAAATTAAAGCTTTTCGGCTTCCAGAAGTGCGAACAATCCCGACAAGATGACTGACTGTTAGATTAGGGATGGGTAGGGGAAATACAAAAGGAAAACTCTTTTCTTAAGGGCATTACATCCCAAAATCACACCCGAATAGACATATTTGATGGGCGTTCCAGGGTGCTAATTATTCTTGCATCCATGAGTCATCAGGCGGGCCTAATCATTCTAAAACAGATCAATAGCTAAGAAAAAACCCGACGAGGTTACCATCGGATTTTTCGGAGATAGATTTCAATCAGGTTCCTGAAGGAATACCTTCTTCTTAATTTCATTTCCGTCAGAGCCCATGTTTCCGGTGCCTACCCACTCCCACCAGGTATATCCATATCCCCCAGCAGTCTTGGACATGCCTTTCAAATTCAGTTCTGTAGGCTCGAAGTCTTGCAATTTTTTCATTTTACCTAAAGTTTAGATTAAAGAAGCAGCCTTGGCTGCATTTACAAGACAAAGTAAGGGCATCGTCTTATCCCAAGTGTTGTAGAAACTCGACAAAATGGTTGGTCACTAGGATTGGGATGATTGCTAAACATTAGAAGGGTAATCTCTGTCCTTAGCCTACCGCTATCCAAGAGTAATCCCCCAAACAGGAGAGAGATATTTGAAACTGGCTTGAACAGTTAAGACGGCTACCCGTATGGCAGCAAAAAAGAAAACCCGATGGGGTGGCCATCGGGTTGGTTGTCTTACAAATGGAAAATATCAATCGGGCTGTGAATTTTCTGTGATAACTATGGTAGTATTCCCATAGGTAATTGTTTCGACGGTGCCCCACGTATAATCATATCCTCCCATCGTTTTAGCTGAACCTTGAGTAGTCAAAGCCTGCTCTTGAAATTTCTGAAGCTTTTTCATATTAATTGAATTTTGGATTAAAAATCCTACCGGCATTTGCTGGTGATTTCGACAAAAAATTGTCGGTATGCTTCTACTAGAGAGCCGCGTTTATCAGACAATAGGCAAACGAAAAGTCAAGGTTTTCATTGAGAAAAGACCTGAGTTTTGGGGACCCTGAATGTAATTATAAGATAGACTAAGATTAGAGTATATATTAATCGTTATTTTACAAAAACCAGTTTCCCGTTTAGAGTACATGCCGAAGCCCAACAATTGGCTGGTTAGCATAACTCATTTAAGGACCTACAGCAGAGTGAGGCATTGTACTCAGAAGCCAACCGCGGATAAGAATTCCTGCTTAGCGGTTGATGGAGTTATGAAAAAACATCTCGGCCTGATCTATTGCCCCTCATTCTAATGGGCTTGAGGCCACGTAAGCCGCACTTGCATCCGGAGAAGGCAATACAACTCGTTGGTCCCAATCACATCCCAAGTAGCGGCTGCTAACAGGCCCCAGATCTCATCGGGAGTCCAGTACAACATAGGCCCTACAAAGCCAAAATAATCCCCGTCGGTATAGCCTTTAAACTGATACCGACCAAAGCTGAATAGTCCGGTATACCAATCTGGATTTTGGCCAGTAGCCTGTGCTTGCTTTAAGTCTATGGGGTACATAGCAAAGTTGACTAGATATACTTGGTTGCGCGCAGCATCTACCAAACCCTGGAAATAGCGTGCCTGTACCATAGCCCGGCCATGTTGCGCAAAGCGCGGAGTGTAGTCTAACCGCACACCATTCCAAATTCTACCTCGTGTATCAAACTTGGCGTAGTTAAATATCCGAAAAGGGGCATTCTGGAAGCGGTAACCTATCATGAGGTCCTGGCGCGTACCCTCTAGCGGATACACAATCTCCATGGGTCGGTACCGGATCTCATACCGATGCCCTTCAAACCTAAAAATCAGCTCCGGGCTGTACTTGGTCCAAAAATCAAAATCATTGGTCTCACCTTCTGGTATAGTGCCCTGGCCGGTAGCCATAAATGGCAGGCCAATCAGGGTAATCAATAATAACTTTTTCATTAGGGTAGATTCTTTTCCACGCTTACCGTGGAACTTGATCCTCTAAGGTAAATCAGGAAATATTTCCAGACAATCTCACTCTATTTCATGTATGACTTGAGAAGACAGTAAACCATTCTTCCACCTGGAGAAAAGTAAGCAGCGCAACCGTCACATCTGGAAAAAATCAAGATTATTGTATTTTCATATTATGCCAGAATTTGTCGAGCGTTATGTGAATCCCTTCACCGATTTTGGGTTTAAGAAGTTGTTTGGTGAAGAACCGAATAAGGACCTCTTGTTAGATTTTCTCAACGAATTGCTCAAAGAGGAACAAGGAATCATTACTGACCTATCCTATATCCGAAATGAGCAGTTGGGAGACACTACCATAGACCGAAAGGCTATCTTTGATCTGTATTGTATAAATGAAAGAGGGGAGCGTTTTATAGTTGAATTACAGAAAACTAAACAGCAA
>JBCBHI010000172.1:0-8088 GCA_038525885.1 Bacteroidota bacterium | reverse complement strand
CGGGCTGAACACTATCCTGTTTCGAGACGAAGGCTATACGCTTGAATATGTAGCTGCGGACGAGCATTTTTTGGAGGTGTATGGGATAGAACTGCTAGCTGGTGAGGGCCTCATTGCCGAGGATTCTTTAACTCGTTGTTTACTCAATGAAGCTGCGGTGCGCCGTTTAGGCCTTACGGTGGAAGAAATCATTGGGGAAACATTGAATTATGGTGGTAGCAATTTGCTCATAACCGGAGTAGTGAAAGACTACCACAACCATAGTTTGCACCGGGAGATCCAACCCCTGGTGCTACTCAACCGAAGAGACCGGTTGTTCACCGCCAACTTAGCCTTAACTACCACGGATTATTCTACTGTACTGGAAGAGGTGCGTACGGTCTGGAACCAGGTGTATCCTGAAACCTTGATGGAATATACCTTCCAGGACGATATTCTGGCGGAATTCTACGAGAACGAACGCAATCTGGCCAAACTCGTCACCTACTTTTCCTTTTTGGCAATCTTCATTGGTTGCCTGGGGCTGTATGGTTTAGCCTCTTTTATGGTGACGCGTAAGCGCAAGGAGATTGGGGTTCGCAAAGTACTAGGTGCTTCCGTTTCGCAGATCCTCTGGATATTCTCTCGGGAGTACCTGGTGCTCATTGTCATTGGATTTGTCCTGGCCTCTGCCGGGGTGTATTTCGGGATCAATAAGTTGTTCCTCGATGAGTTCGAATACCGAATCAATCTTACGGTGGGCATTTTCTTGTCGGGCTTGCTGGTCACCTTACTCGTGGCCTTGATTACGGTAGGGTACCGTAGCCTAAAAGCGGCCATTGCCAACCCGGTGAAGTCCTTGCGTTACGAATAAGGCCATAAGGAAATCTAGAATCGTACAATTGGGATTCTGGATTTCCTTCCCCCTTAGTATCATGGTTTTGGCGAAATGGGCGAAACCCATAGCCCATGGAGCCCTAGCCAGCTCTATCCTCCTTCTTTTTTCTGACTCCCGTTTTCCTAATTCTTTACGATATGTTCCGTTCATTTTTTCATACCACCCTACGCTCACTGGCTCGGCAGCGGGTGCACAGTACCGTAAATTTGCTAGGGCTCGCCTTAGGCATCAGCGTCAGCGGTGTTTTGCTGCTGTTTGCCTATCAGGAGTTTAGCTATGACCGCCATGTACCCGGTCATGAGCAGGTGTACCGGGTGGAAACGGTAATGACGGATGCCTGGACCCTAGCCCGCAGTACGTGGGGCCTCGACTCGGTTTTGCAGGAGCGCTTTCCCGGGGTGGAGTCAGCTACCTACTTGATGAACCGTAGTGGGGGACTGACGGCCCAAAGGGTGGACTTTGAGGAGCAAACGTACTTTCTGGCAGGGGAGAACTATTTCGAGGTATTTCCTCACGAATTCCTGTATGGAAGCGCCGAGCGAGCCCTTTCGGGCACTAACCAAGTGGTGCTGAGTGAAGAGGCGGCCCTCAAATACTTTGGGCGGGTGAATGTAGTAGGAGAGGAGCTGGACCGAAAGTGGGAAGGCGAAAGGGTACCTTATACCGTTTCGGCGGTCATCCGGGTGCCTAACCGCCCCAGCCATATTCGGCCTGAGGTATTGATGACTCCGCAGATTCAGGAAACTACGGCGGCTTACAACTTGCGAAGTGGGGTGGCTTTTCAGTACGCCCGGTTAGCAGAGCGATTTGGTAAGGACTATCTGCAAGCTTCCTTAGAGGAGCTGATAGAGACTGATTTGTACACGGCGGAGGTACAGGATGGTAGCCTTGCCTACGAGGAATGGCGTAGCCAAAGTGCCTTCCGGTTTGATGTATATGGCCTGGCAGAAATTCACTTGCACAGCCAAGGCATTCTGGATATTGCTAAGAAAGGTAACCGCAGCAAGGTGTTGGCCTTTCTGGCCATTGGCCTGGGTATTCTCCTCATTGCCATCTTCAACTTTGTGAATATGTCTACCGCCATGGCCATGCGGCGCAGCAAGGAAGTGGGAGTGCGCAAAGTACTGGGGAGCCAGCGCAGCCTGTTGGTTTTACAGTTTGTGGGCGAAAGTGTAATCACCTGCCTACTAGCTTCCATTTTGGGCCTGGCTCTGGGGGAGGTATTCATCACCCTCATCCATGGCTATGTAGGCATGGCTTTTATGGAGTCCCTGTGGACCCAGTGGCACATGTGGCCCTGGGTATTGGTCTATGCCCTCACGGTAGGCACCTTGGCAGGCCTGTATCCCAGCCTGTTGCTTTCGCGCTTTCAGCCCATCCGAATATTCCGCAACCAGTTCAATACGTCCATGGGGCGTAGGTGGTCCTTGCGAGATGGCCTAGTGGTAGCTCAGTATGCCATCACCGCCCTGTTGTTAATGGGCATATTGCTCATTCGTAGTCAGATCAACCACTTGCATACCCTAGACCTGGGGCTGGATAGAGACAATGTGCTGGTGGTTGAGAATTTTAATAAGCTTACCGCCGCTCAGCAAGAAACCTTCCGGCAGGAGGTAGAACAGCTAGCGGGGGTACAAACCAGCGGTATTTCCGGTAGAGTACCAGGTGGTAATATGTTTGCCACCAAGTGGCTGCAAACGGATCAGGAAGAGACACTGGAACTCCAGTGGTTCCCCGGAGATGCATTTCAGCGGGAGGCCTTGGGTATCCCCCTAATCGCCGGCAGGGACATTAACCCAGATCTGCCAACCGATAGCACGGCGTTGCTCATTAACCGGGCAGCGGCAGAGCTGATTGAAGATCCGCTGGCTCAAGACCGACTCAATATTGTGGGCATTGTAGAAGATTTTTGCTTTGCCAACTTCTATGAAGAACCCCTGCCGATGGTTTTCGATGTATTGGTGGAAGATGGCTTCTGGAATCCCCTCTTGTTTGTCAACCTCAACCCTGCCTACAACGGGCAAGAAGCCCAGGCTGCCCTGACCCAACTTTGGGACCCTCTTTCTGAAGAGGCCATCTCCCTTTCGTGGGTAGATGAAGCCTATGCGGCTCAACTGCAGGAGGAGCATAGCCTGCTAAGGTCGTTGCACGTATTTGCTGGCCTGGCTGTGTTTATCAGTATGCTAGGGCTGTTTGGGCTCTCGGCCTTTATCGCTACGCAGCGTACCAAAGAGATTGGGATTCGCAAAGTACTGGGTGCTACCGTAGGGCAGGTAGTGGTATTGCTCAATCGGCGATTCTCCGGGCCTATCCTGCTGGCCTTGGGGGTAGCCCTGCCTGTAGGTGTGCTGCTAGGAAACCAGTGGCTGGAAAGTTTTGCCTACCGGGTATCATGGTCCGTAGGCATTTTCCTGGCTACCTTCCTATTGAGTATTGGCATTGGTTGGCTCGCAATGGCCTACCACAGCTTGAAGACCGCGCGGGCTAATCCGGTGAAGTCGCTGAGGTATGAGTAATTTGAGAGGCTCATCCTACCCGAAGCATAAGGCGGGGAACGAAACGTGGAGGGGATAATCCTTCATGAAGGCATCACATTTCTACCCTAGGCATTGCCCAAGGTAGCTCATATTTAGGAGTAAGAAGGCCGTTAGGTGTTATGAAGCAAACCATGACGCCACGGCCTTACCTCGTTTGGCACAAAACTGACACCATCCGGTCAGGCAAAGGGTGATTAGATAATATTTCACCTAGGTTGACTTCTTTTTCATGCTTACCTGCTAATTTTTGCCGTCCCGAAAACAACACAGTGTTACGGTTTTGAAAATAGAGGTGTATCAAAAGTGTAACACTTTGGTTGAGGGGGTTGGGTTGTAAGTTGTTGACAATCAAATGTTTATTGTTTCTGGCACAGGCGTTGTCATAATATGGGTGTTCTGCAACGACAACAAACTAAAAAGCTATGTTTCGTTCCTATCTAAAAACCGCCCTACGCAATCTGGTTAAATACCGGACCCACAGTTTGATCAACGTCATTGGGCTCTCGCTCGGCATTGGGGGCAGCCTGGTTTTACTGCTGTATCTGAAATACCAAACCCAATTTGAAAAGCATTTGGCAGAGGCTGATCGTACCTACTTGGTGTACGCCAGTGCCACCAACAAAGGGGAACGTGGCTTTTCGGAGGGTACTCCACTTACAGCCTACCCGCTGATTCGGGAAGGCTATACGGATGCCGAAGTAGTGAGCTTGCTGATTAATGAACAGGGTAATGTGCTGGGGTATAACCGACTGGGCAAGGACGAATCGTATGACATCAACGGTGGGTTTATCGGAGTAGATTCGCTGTTCGACAAGGTGTTTCCGCTGGACTATTTGGCGGGCACCTTTGATGCCTTTACCAAGGACTCTGACGGGGTGATGGTGTCGCGGAAAGCCGCGGAGACCATGTTTGGTACGGTGGCCGAAGCCCTGGGTCAGACGGTGATGGTAGGCATGGAGGAGCCGGCTACCATCGTGGCTATTTTTGAAAACCTGCCCGATGCTACCGATTTCCCCTTTCATGTCCTGTTTTCTACCAAAAAGAGGGACTTGTCGTACGCCAGCTGGAACAGCATAAGCTCCAACCATCTCACGGTGGTGAAATTACGAGAAGGGGCAGACGAGACGGCCTTTAAGAAGTACCTGTGGGAGCTACCCAGTTCTGCGATGGAGGTCAATTCGAAGGATCGTCGTTTGCACGGCGAGGTACTTACCAATCTGCACCATAATCTGGAGGTGGACGGTATCTACCACGAACCCATCCCCAGAACCCAGATCTATACCCTGTCCGCCATTGCCGTACTGCTTATCCTGATTGCCTGCGTCAACTTTGTGAACATGGCTTCCGCTTTGGCTAGCCAGCGGGCCCGGGAGGTAGGGGTGCGTAAGGTGCTGGGTAGCCAGCACAGCCAGCTGATGGGGCAGTTTATGATGGAGGCGGTTATTATCACCCTCACCGCCATCATTGTAGGGCTGGGCTTGGCCGAGCTTACGCTCATAGGCCTGGATGAACAGCTGGGAGCCGATTTGCGCTTGCGCCATATGCCCCTGGGCGAACTGGTGGTTTGGCTATTGGGCATCTGGGTGCTGGTATCTCTCATATCAGGGGTATATCCTTCTCTGGTGATGGCTCGTTTCCGACCCATTCAGGCGCTGAAGCAAAGTCACCTACGGATGGGCGGTGGCCAGCTCAACTTTGGCCGTAGCCTGGTAGTGTTGCAGTTCTTCATCTCTCAGATATTCATTATTGCTACCCTGGTAGTGATAGCCCAGGTGCACTACGGCAAAACTAAGGACATGGGCTACGCCACGGTGGGCCGCTATTATACCTACCTGGCTACCAATAGCTCCGATGAAATGATTCGCTTTCGCGACCGGATTTTGACCTTGCCAGGTGTAGTGAATGCCGCCTTGTCACAACAGGGGGCCGCTACCTTTAGCTCCTGGAGTACCTATATGGAATGGGAAAGCGATTTTGTGGAGATGGATATCCTGATTTGGGACGACCGCTATCAGGAGATGTATGAAATTGATCAACTGGCCGGGACTCCGCTAGTAAAGGAGGATTCGGTGACTACCGTGCTTATCAACGAAAAGCTGATGGGGGAGCTTGGGTTTACCGATCCGGATGAGGCCATTGGCACTCGCCTGCCCTTGTCCTATTTCCACGGGAACCCGGTACAAGTACGGGGCGTGGTGAAAGACTTCCAGCTCATGTCGGTGCATGAGGAGATTCCTGCCATGGCCATTGCCTACCAGGAAAGAAGCTACCGAGTGATCAACTTTCAGCTGGCGGGTGACAATCATCTGGCTTCCCTCACGGCCATTGGCAAGGCGTATGAAGAAGCCTTCCCGGGCTACGCCTTTGACAAAAATGGCATTGATGAGACGCTGGACTATTTCTATGCCGAGGAGGAGCGCCTGGGCCAACTATTCCAACTCTTTGCAGGTTTGGCCATCCTCATTGGCTGTTTAGGGCTCTATGGCCTGGCCAACTTTATGGTGTCGCGCAAGCGCAAAGAGATCGGCGTACGCAAGGTGCTAGGGGCCTCCATTGGCCAGATTTTGTGGAGATTCTCTCGCGAATACGTGGTACTTATCCTGGTTGGGTTTGGTCTGGCTGTGCCCACTACCTACTTCCTTATGGAGCAATGGCTCGCCAGTTTCGCCTACTCCGTTCCGCTGTATTGGTATCTGTTTGCTGGCGGTCTGGTGGTGGCCTTGCTAGTCGCTCTGATAGCCGTGGGCTACCGGAGTCTGCGTGCCGCTCAGGCAAATCCTATCAAGTCCTTGCGGTACGAATAACCAAGGGCGATAGAGAAGGATGGACACGAGAAGTCCTTCATCACCCAGACTCCTTAATTAATCAAGATACATCCAAGAGAGTAGGTAGCTCCGGCTGCCATGCCATTCTAAAACACCTTTTCCCATGGAACAAACTGCCATTTCTTACCCCTTAGACTCAATAGGCACGGGAATGCCAGTATCCAAACTGACTTTCTCCTCTACCAGTGGGCGTGATCATCTTTCGTTGCCAATGGAGAAGATACTGTGGATTCAAGCTCAGCAGAACTACGTGGAATTTTGCTGGCAGGATGGTGAGCAAGTTCACACTACCCTGCTACGGACTACCTTCTCGGTAGTGTTGGCACAATTGCCAGTTAATTTTTTGCAAGTACACCGGTCGGTGGTTATCAACCTGAACCAACTTAATCACCTGAGCCGCCGACACCGTGGCTTGCAAGTCAAGTTGGGCGCTTCTCCATTGGAACTGCCCGTTTCCTTACGGTATATGCCCCAACTCATCGAGTACCTGAGAAATCACCAGCCCCATCTGCGCCCATAAGTGCGGATGGAGGCACTGGGGTAAGGCTCGACCCTGGATGTCATGAGGAAACTAAACCGAAATGAGCCACCCTAGCAACTGCCTGGGGCATGATAGACACGATGAAAACGCTAGCCTGTAATCAAGGTTTGCCGTCCGCGTGCCCTGCAGTGCTGAATTATCGATTCTGTTTTTTAAATTATTGTATCCTATGTTTCGCAACAACTTCCTGATAGCAATTCGCCATATGCGCCACCGGATGGGCTTCTCCGTCCTCAATATCCTAGGCATGGCTCTAGGACTGGCCAGTAGTGTCCTTCTGATCAATTTTTTGGTAGGCCAATGGTCCTTCGATCGGTTTCACTCCGATTCGGACCGGATTTACCGTTTGGTGGCTGAAAATAAGGTAGGGACTGAAGAAGAGACCTACCCCAATGTGCCTCCCCGGATCGGTTATGACCTTACGGAGATGATGCCTGAGGTAGAACTGAGCACCCGCCTATACGCCCCGGAAGATCCCATGGTTCGTCAGGGAGATATCGTATTCGAAGAGGATAAACTGTATGCTACCGACAGTAACTTTTTCAAGGTGTTTGATTTCCAGTTGTTGGAAGGAGACCCCGATAAGGTACTGTATGAGGCCAACCGAATCCTCATTACGCCCGAAATGGTGAGCAAGTATTTTCCTGTTCTGCCTGCAAGTGGTAGCGTAGTAGGGGAGACCCTGCTGTTGGGTGAGGACCGGGTTCCTTTCCTTATAGAAGGGGTAGTGGAAACTCCGCCAGCCAATAGTCAGATCCAGTTTGAAATGCTTACCTCTATGGCTAGCTGGCGGGCGCCCAACTACTTTATGTGGAGTTATGTATGGGCCAACACGCTTACGTATGTGCGCATAGTACCGCAGGCGGACTATGAGGCGGTCAATAACAAAATCCCCGATATGGTAAAAACCTATGCTGGGGAGACTACGCGCCGTATTTGGGGCATTACCTATGAGGAACTAGAAGCACGGGGAGACTACATCAATTTTTACCTGCAACCTATGGAGGATGTATTCCTTCACTCAGCGGGACTGGGCAACCGGGTAGGCCCCGTAGGCAATATCCAGGTGTTCAAAGGCCTGGTGGCGGTGGCCATTTTTATCCTCCTGATTGCCTGTATCAATTTTATGAATCTAAGTACGGCCCAAGCGGGGCACCGGGCAAAGGAAGTCGGCATACGCAAAACCCTGGGTTCTACCCGAAGCCCACTTAGAATTCAGTTTTTGCTAGAGAGCCTTATTTACAGTGGTTTGGCCTGGCTATTAAGCTTGGGGCTGTATGAGCTGCAAGTACTGGCCATGCAGAGAGC
>JBCBHI010000171.1:0-8101 GCA_038525885.1 Bacteroidota bacterium | reverse complement strand
AGCGGCCGTGCATCCGCATAGTTATGCTGTGCAAGACATGCGTGACCCCATCACTACGGTAGGGGATACGATCTACTATCTGCACTATTTCCGCCAGATTCCCGTGGCGGGGCTTTTCATCTCTGGGTTTGTGGGGCTCTTCTTCCTTTTTGCTACCATTACCGGGCTGCTTATCCATTGGAGAAACCTGTTTACGAAGTTTTTCGCCTTTATTAAGGAGGGCAAATGGAAAACCATCTGGACCAATGCTCACACGGTGGTGGGGATAATTGGTCTTCCATTTCAAGTGATGTATGCCGTTACCGGGGCTTTCTTTGGTTTACTCACCCTTATATTATTGCCTAGTGTAGTAGTGCTTTATGAAGGGGATACTAACCAGGTCTTTAATAAAATAAACCCTGAAAATACCATCCCCGTAGACCCTCACGCCCCCAAAGCGGAGCACTTAGCGTTCTCCACCTTGCTACAGCAGGTAACAGAAGCCTACCCAGACTACCATATTACCCGTGCAGTGGTCAAAAACTACGGTAAGGAGGGTGCACTATGCACTTGGCGGCTCGATGACCCAGAAGGAATTGTGACCACAGGGAGTATCACCATGTTCATGCAGGACGGTGTGGTTTTGGACGAGGTCAGCATTTTTCCTACTGCGAAAACGTATAGCCAATCGGTCATCGATTTCATCACCAAGCTACATTTTGGGTCATTTGGGGGGCTGTTGCTCAAGGTAGTTTACTTCATACTTTCCCTGCTTACGTGCTTTATGATCATCAGTGGTGTGTTGATCTGGCGTACGGCCCGAGACAATGGTCGTTATACAGTAGCGCAACGGCGTTTTCACCATCGGGTAACTAAATTCTACCTCGCCATTTGCCTCAGTTTGTTCCCCGCCTTCGCATGGCTGTTTGTACTTAACAAGGCTATCCCTATGGATATGATGGGTCGAACCTCTTGGGTAAACGGACTTTTCTTTATCGGTTGGCTAGCGCTTACCATAGTAGGGCTTTTCTGGAACAACTATGGTCGCCTATTCAAGCGGTATCTCTGGATGGGCGGGGTCGTATCCTTGCTGGTTCCCGTAGCCAATGGCCTGGTGACAGGAGATTGGTTTTGGCAGGTATGGAATACACTCCCTCATGTAGCCTATGTAGATGTTTTCTGGCTGGGTGCTGGTTTTACTGCCCTATTTCTGGCTTTCCGAGTGGTCAAGCCTAAGATGGGCTCTGATCTACCTGCTATGGATACGGTAGAAAAGGTATTGGATGAAGAACCTGCCGAGGCTATATCCGCGGACCCAAATTTAGAACCTCAGCTAGCAGTGCAAGGGCTTCCCCGTAGCCAATGATTAGCATCCCACGGTTTTGCACTCTATAGGCAGACCGTGGGGCTTGCAGAATTGTTTTCATAAATAGCCGTAGTCCATACGTACTCTTATCCTGGGAGCATTTTTTAAGGAAACACTGGACATCTTCTGAGTTTCGTTTATCTTTGTTTAGAATTAGTCTAAATAAAAACATGAAACAGCTACTCACCCTTTTATTGGCACTGTTGGCCTTCCAGATACAGGCTCAAACGCGCATTGTCACCGCAGGAAGCTCTTCTACTGAGATCGTATGTGAGTTGGGTTTCTGCGACAACATTGTCGCCACGGACCGCACGAGCCTCTTTCCTGAACGTTTGCAGGCCTTGCCGTCCATTGGGTATCGTACTGGAATAGGTGCCGAAGGTATTATTTCACAAAACCCAGACCTGATCATTCTAGAATCAGGCTATGTGAAGGAGGAAGTAATCGCCCAGCTTACCGCTACCTCGCTCAATGTGCTGGTGGTAGGCCAAGAACGGACCTTTGAAGGAACCCAGGGGAGGATACGGTCCATTGCCAAAGCATTGGATAAGGAACAGGAAGGGGAGAAACTCATCCGGTGGTTGTCTTCAGAGCTTGAAACGTTAGCAGCAGAAATTGCCGAATCCACTGAGCGTCCTACGGTCTTGTGCGTGATGGCACGTGGACAGGGGAATGTACAGGTGGCTGGAGGCCGCTCTGCGTTTACCATAGTGGAACTTGCCGGAACTACCAATGCACTTCCTGATATGGAAGGCTACCGACCCATCAACGCTGAGTCCCTAATCCAGGCCAACCCGGACTACATCCTATTCTTTGAGTCCGGCCTGGAAAGCCTCGGCGGAGTAGACGGGGTTCTGACATTGCCAGGTGTCGCGCTCACCACGGCAGGGAAAAAAAGGCAGATTATCGCTATCGATGGGGTAAAGCTTACCAACTGGGGTCCCCGATTGCCGGAGGCTGCCCGTGAGTTGTTTGAGAAAACTCACCCCGCAACACAGGAATAATGCCTACGGCTACCATCACCTTACCCAAAACTGCTCGTAAAATGAGCCCTATCGCTTGGGTTTCGGTTTTCCTTTTAGTTTTGGTATTCCTTTCCCTGGGCATAGGAGCGGTACCTATCTCTCCTAAGGAGGCCTTCCAAATCTTGGGATACCAAATAGGGTGGGGTACTGCCGTGGATTCCACCCAGGAGATTGTACTGCTCAACATTCGCTTGCCCAGACTGCTGCTTACGCTTATGGTAGGGGCGGCTCTTGGCCTGAGCGGGGCTGTGCTGCAAGGCCTGTTTCGAAACCCGCTGGTGGAGCCCGGCATCATTGGGGTTTCTAGTGGCGCGGCTTTGGGTACCATGATCGTGATCTTATTGTTGAGTGCCATGGTGGGCGAGTTGGCAAGCGGTTGGGCCTTCTGGGTTCGTCCTCTGTTCGCCTTCGGCGGTGGTTTGGCGGCCACCCTAGGCACCCTGAAGTTGAGCCAGTTTGAAGGACGTACTCAGGTCACCTATCTCTTGCTAGCCGGCATTGCCATCAATGCCCTGGCACAAGCCTTTATTGGCCTGGCGATCTTTTTTGCGGATGATAATCAACTACGTACCTATACCTTCTGGACGCTAGGAGACTTGAGCGGGGCTACCTGGGATAAGCTATATGTACTATTGCCCTTGGTGGCCTTGTGTATCACGGGGCTACTCAGTATGGCCCGGTCACTCAATGCGATTTCGTTGGGAGAAGCGGAGGCCTTTCACAGCGGAGTAGCCGTAGAGAAGGTGAAGCGCTGGGCAGTCCTATTGAGTGCGCTCGTAGTGGGTACCTCGGTAGCTTTTGTGGGTATTATAGGGTTTGTGGGCTTGATAGTCCCTCATATCATTCGCATTGCATTTACTTCAGATCATACCATAGTACTTCCTGCTTCGGCCATAGGAGGGGCTTGCCTATTGCTGCTGAGTGATATGATTGCCCGAACTATTGTAAGTCCTGCAGAGCTGCCCATTGGGGTAGTTACGGCTACCCTGGGCACGCCCTTCTTCATTTATTTGATCATCAATGCTAAACGAAAACGCTTGCTGTAATGCTAACCGTGGACCATATCACCAAACGGGTAGGCAACGCTACACTACTCAATGCGTGTAGCCTTGATTTAGCTCCCGGAAAATTTCTGGCTGTAGTAGGTGCCAACGGTGCCGGAAAATCTACGCTGTTAAAGATTATTTCCGGAGAACAGAAGGCGACTAGCGGCGATGTTTTGTACAATGATTTGCCGCTCTCCTTGTACAAGCCTAAAGTGCTTTCCAAGATACGTGCTACACTGCCGCAGCATACCTCTGTCAATTTCCCCTTTACCGTCTCCCAGGTAGTAGAAATAGGCCGTTACACCCATGCCTCCACGCGGAGCGAAAATCATGCAATCATCCAAGAAGTATTGGAAGTAACTCAGCTGTCACCGTATGCCGAGCGTACCTACCAAACCCTTTCGGGAGGAGAGCAACAACGGGTGCAGATGGCCCGAATCATGGTACAGCTTTGGGGAAACCAAAAGGAGCCCAGGTACCTCTTGTTGGACGAACCTACTAGTAGTCTGGACCTGGCGCAGCAGCAACTTTTGCTACGGCAGGCAGCTATGCTGAAAGAACAAAACATTGGGGTGTTGGCTATTTTACACGATCTGAACTTAGCCTTGCAGTTTGCCGATCAGATTTTGTTTCTGAAGAAAGGGGAAACGGTGGCCTATGGGGATATCCAGGAGGTGGTTACTGAGCCCATCATTGAAGAAACCTACGACCATCCGGTTCATTTACTTAGCGACAATGAACGCCGAATTGTAGTACCCGGAAAGATAGGCCGCTCTGCGTATGTCTCTGATGAAAGATCAAAGACCTGGTGCCGCTCATGCCCGGCATTGCAGCCCAAAATGTTATTGAAATCAACACCCACTTTTTCAAGTATAAATGGATTGCTTCATGGAAAACATCATGATAACTGATACTACTGACATTGGTCAGATAAAACAGGCTTGGCAACAAGTACAGGAGCAACACCCGGGCATGCGCATTCGTGAGGCAGCCCGAAAGTTGGGGCTCTCGGAAGGGCAATTGTTGGCCACCCAAGTGGGGCAGGAAGCAAAACGACTTCTGCCCAATTGGTCTGCTCTCCTCAAACGACTACCTGAGCTGGGCCGGGTGATGTCACTTACACGCAATGACGCATGTGTGCTAGAGCACAAGGGCGCTTTCGAAAAGGTGAGTGTTTTTGGGGAAGGAGATCATCACATGGCGGTGGTTTTGGGCCCTATAGAAACGCGGGTTTTCCTGAAATCCTGGCATGCAGGATTTGCGGTACATACCACCAAAGGAGATCGTGACCTCATTAGCCTGCAAATATTTGATCATGAAGGCACGGCTGTAACCAAGATATTCTTGCAGTCAGAAAGTGACCGTGCAGCATACGATAAGTTGGTGGAGGACTTTACGGATCCTGTGCAAGATGCGGTGCTGACTACGGAGGCATATGATCCTGTTTCTTATACAGCCAACGTGGATACCGATGCTTTCCTGACCGATTGGGCACAACTAAAGGATACGCATGACTTCTTTCCCATGCTACGCAAGCATGGTGTGCACCGGTACCATGCGGTGGAGCTGGCCGAAGGCAGATTTAGCCATCGGATTGCTACCTCAAGTATTGAGGCCATGCTGGAAATTGCTTCTCGTGAAAAACTGCCCATCATGGTGTTTGCCGGCAATCGCGGGAATCTGCAAATCCACCAAGACACGGTGCGCACTATTCGTATGCTGGAGCGAGGCCACAATGGTGCAGAAAAATGGCTCAATGTGCTAGATCCACATTTTAATATGCATTTGCGGATCGATTTGGTAACTGATGTCTGGGTAGTAGTTAAGCCCACCACCGACGGTGATGTAACCGCCCTTGAATGCTATGACGCCAATCATGAAATGGTAGTCCAATTCTTTGGCTTGCGCAAACCTGGCCAAAACGAGCTTACTGAGTGGCGATCGCTGGTGGATGATTTGCCTAAGCTGTAATTGGAATTTACCTACCCTACATAACCCCCAATCTATCGATACAGCATCACGGATAAGTGCCTTTTGAGCTTAGCCCGTGAGGCTGCTGTCGAGTAAACCATTCACTTGGGTCAAGGCAGAGTCATGACTCAGGAGTGAAACTCTATCGAACTATGTGCCAATACTGCGACCACATTATTTTATCCCAGACGGATCATGCACAGCTGAGTTGGTGCAAAGGATGCCGAAGCTTTTCTTTAGTATACCGTAACTGTGCCTTGTCCTTCACGCCTAAGGAGCTCAAGCAATTCAAGAGGATGCTAGAGGAGCTTTCCGAAGAGGATTATAACTATGACTTTTTTGGCCAGCAAATGGTATTGATCAAAAACCAGTATGCTTACATGGGCGTGTGTTTCACTGAATGTGAGGTGGACATCTTGCTGGATCTGATCTCGGAAGCCCTGGCTATGAAAGAGGTGTTTGGAATCATCTATAAGTAACCTAATGCAAAGAATTTCATCATACATCCGGAAAATACTAGTCGCGGCCTTCTGTGTAGGATTGAGCCTATTCAGCCAAGCGCAGTCTCTACACGAAATTCGAGTAGACTTGGTGTATTTAGCTTCTGACTATCTGGGAGGTAGAGAGGCAGGTACCATAGGCGAGGCACTGGCTGCTGAGCACATAGCTGCCCGTTTCGAACAAATAGGCCTTGCGCCCTATGGGGAGGAGGGGAAGTATTTTCAGCCTTTTGCCTTTACGTACTCCACAGACCCGCACGGTGCTAACGGTGAGGAGAGAACAGGCAATAATGTAGTAGGCTGGATTGATAATGGTGCCGCCGCCACGGTTATCATAGGAGCGCATTATGACCATGTAGGTATGGGCGATTTTGGGTCACGATCCAACGGGGATCCTGCGGTGCACAACGGGGCCGACGATAATGCCAGTGGGGTGGCCGGGTTGTTGTATTTGGCAGCGAAACTAAAGGCAAGCCAGCTGCGTGGTCACAACTATGTTTTCGTAGCCTTCACTGCTGAAGAATTGGGGCTGTTTGGTTCCAAGCATTATGTGAAAGCGCCTACCTGTGACCTAGAGAGCGTGAGTTACATGCTCAATTTAGATATGGTAGGTCGGCTGGATGAGGAGCAGAACTTGGTCATTAATGGTGCGGGTACTTCACCCCAATGGCAATCCACTTTTGCCAACCTGGCTCACTTGCCTATGCGATTGACAACTACTGAGAGTGGCATCGGTGCCTCTGATCACACCTCATTTTATCTGCAAGATATTCCTGCCTTACACTTTTTTACGGGAACCCATACGGACTACCACACCCCGGCGGATGACAGCGATAAGATCAACTTTGAGGGTATAAAGCAAGTGGCCGACTGGATGTATGCCCTCATAGCCCAGGTGGATGATGTGGAGCAATTGGAGTTTAGTAAAACGAAGGACGAGAGCCGCCGACAGGCTAGTAGTTTTAAGGTGACGTTGGGGGTAATGCCAGACTACTCTGAAGGAGATGGTAATGGAATGCGCATTGATGCGGTGCTGGATAATCGGCCAGCTCAGCGGGCGGGTATTCAAGATGGAGATGTAGTGGTGCAGATAGGAGATATAGAGGTGAATGATATATACGACTATATGGAAGGGCTTAGCAAATTTGAACCCGGTGAGAAAACGCAGGTAAAGGTGCGTAGGGGGGAGGAGATGCTTACGCTGGAAGTTGAATTCTAAGAATATTGAAAGATGGGCTTGTCCCTGATCTTTCAAACCATATCACGTACGTGATGGATCAGTAAGTTTCCGAATACCGAAAAGGGATTGGACACCCTTGACGGAGAGTTGTTTGGAATATATTGGATTTGGTTGCCGCCCTGTGAAAACGGGGCGGCATTTTTTAGTAGTATCAACCTGAGTTCGGGATAAGAAACCAAGTCAGCGGGCTGGTTTTGGATCAGTCTATATTCCTGGAGGGGAAGTGCCTTTGGTAAACCCAGCTAAGATTGATTCACGCCCATTCCTATTTTTTACCACAGAGAAAAAGGAGTATGCACAGAGGCCTCAAAGTATTTTATTAAAAATCTTTGTGGACTCGGCGCCTTCTTTGATCACTGTGGTCCCATATTGCCAACCCAGCAGAGGTAGTCCCCAGATTTCTTACGTGGTCCCTGGTTTTGAGCAAGTTGATTTATCGCGTGAGGGACGCAAGGCATTGCTCGAGCTCACCTATTGGGGCCATCGAGTCCATCCCGCGGGGACTGAGGCCGTCCACCGGACGGGGGCTCGAAGTCCGCTGGATCCTCTGGCCCCAAAAGGTAGCGAGTGCCGACGGCCCGACCCTGATGCGGAAGGCCGCGATTGCGGGCGACGGCGAGGGGGCACGCCCAAATTTTAACCTGAACTCAGGTTATGATGCATCCTGAAAGAATAGCTATAAGGGGAAGGGAAGCTCCGCAGGGTACCAAGTGAGGTCTTTATGGCCCAGAACTTCCTCCGATTGGGAATGAAAGGGTGATGGTTAGGCCTTGACTTTACCGGGTGATACGCCGTAGTGCCGCTTGAAGGCGGTACTGAAGTGTTGTGGATTTTTGTACCCCACTTGCTCGGCTACATCGGCCACGGTGATGGCGTCATCCAGTAGTAGATTACGGGCGTAGTCCATCTTTTGTACATGCCAATACCCAAACACCGTATTTCCAAATAGAGTTTTGAAGCCCTTTTTCAACTGA
>JBCBHI010000170.1:0-8169 GCA_038525885.1 Bacteroidota bacterium | reverse complement strand
GAATACAACGGAGGCATGGGCTCCAACGGGCTTACCTCTGCCCGCCACGATGTTTTTGACCGGGAATACGCCCTCAAATTCCCTGAAAGCTACGACAAAAACGTACCCGAGGAACTCGTATACAGCGGCTCCAAGTTACTTACCGACCCGGTAGAAGGCGCACCGCTCAATGCCGGCAAGCTCGTCCTTTCGCCCACCCGCACCTATGCCCCCGTCATGAAAGCCTTGTTTTCGGAAATCCAGGAGCACATCCACGGGCTGGTACATTGCAGCGGAGGCGCCCAAACAAAGGTATTGCACTTCGTGGAGGACTTACACATCATCAAGGACAACCTACTACCTACCCCTCCCCTCTTCCAGATGATTCAGGAAGAAAGCCAAACCCCCTGGAAGGAGATGTACCAGGTATTCAACATGGGCCATCGCATGGAGGTGTATTTGCCGGAAGCCCACGCACAGACCGTCATCGACACTGCCAAGTCCTTCAGCATAGAAGCACAAGTGGTAGGCCGGGTAGAAGCACACAGCGGCAAGCAAGTGACCATCCAATCGCCCTACGGCGAGTTTGTATACTAGCCTAACCCACTACAACGGGAACTCTTTATTGAAGAAGTAGCCGCTCCTGAGTCTTGAAACCACTCATGGTTGTGAAGCTTATTTCTGACTTCGCTAATCAAAGACTTCATACCCCCCTTAGGAACTGGCAACGAAATCTCATGTAACAAATCCTCAAAAGCAGAGATAGGATCATCTCCAAGGGCTTTTTCCACCCTTGGAGACAAATCCAAATGAGGCTGATATACCATACCTCGCGTATCATAATCTGGAAAATTAAATCCGCTTTCTTTCCAAAAAGCACGAATCTCATCCCATCTACTTAAAATTCTTTCTTGCTCACCACTCAGCAACTTGAAGTATTCATCATCCTCCAGGTTTGGCAGGTAAATCAAAGTCTTATCCAATAATTGACTGGACATCAAGTAGCTCACCTCCTCAACCAGGCCATCACTAATTTCTGGTATGATCAATATAAACTGAGCATAACTAGCCGATTCCTTAAACACCTCCCACCAGCACTCTTCTTTGGATTGCAGATAAATGTGGTCAATAGCAGCAGAAGTATCCACCTCATCATAATGCCCTAATAACACCAAGAAACCCAAGTCTAAAATCTCCACCACCATTCCCGCCTCTGCAATTTTAGATTGGGCGTAGTCCGGATAGCGTGACAAGGCTCGCATCTGCCCAGACACTCCCAAATACTGATTTGGTTTTTTGTAAATGGTGTATAATTCATCATTAACGAAAGAGCGCAGTAACAAAACAGGAGGCCGGGAATCGCTACTCGCATGGTTCGCAAATAACATTTGCTGTAACTCCTGAATTACCCCTTGCTTATGGCGTATCAGGAAATAAAAAATCATCCTGAACGCAATCAAGACAACAAAAACAAACAAAACGACACCTGGAATTTCAAACAGCTCAGGAAATTGAATGATTCCTATGATCATCACCACCGCCCAATACCCAATCAACGCCTTGCTTAGTACTTGGTCTTGAAAAATCATCCAACCGGTAAAAGCTTTGATTTTCTTGGAACCGCTTTGAATTAACCCTGGGGCTTTCATTAAAAACTTTTCTTCGAAACCATACAGAAAAAAGATTCCGATAGCCAGGAGCAGGGTACCTATAAACACTAGAGAAAGACATTGAACACCTAAGACTGCGTTCTCTGCGGCAGCACTCAGAACATCATCGTCCTGAGAAGGAAGATACATCCGATCATGCAAAAATCGCCTTTTATAGCCTCTGATAATCCAACCTGGGTTAACCCAAACTTTATAGATATACACCCCCACACCCCCCAACACCACCACACTCAAAGAAATTATTATGTCTACTGGCCCAACACCACTTTCATCAGGCAGCACCTCAGCTTCCATGGTTAAGATTCATTAGATGAGAAAATAAAACTATCTTCTTTCTAATACAGGAACCTCCCTATTTGCCTCGATCTTACTTCCTCATTTTCATGGATTCCTTTTGAAAAAGGAGGCTGAACCCAACCAATAGCCTTTCCTCTATATTCTAATAGAACATAAATAACCAAACATTCGCCCTGCGGTGAGTTTGTGTACTAAGGCCAAAACAATACCCCACTACCAAGGGTGAATTTTGTAATCCGCTCAATTACAGCATTTTGCGAAATCAGTGGTAAGACCACTTAGAGTGGTCCCATCACGGAGGGAGGGGTCCGACCGGGTCGCGTCCGACCGCTATCTGCGTTGTGAAGATAGCGGCCTATGCGGCACAGTCGGACCCCTGCATTGCTCATCCCCTCACTTTGTGTGGCGCGCGGCATTAGGTCTACCAACAAAAAAACCTCACGCTAGGTGAGGTTTATTAATGCTTAGCAGCAGCCAATTCTTGGCTTGCAAGCCAACTTATTGCTTAGGATCAATCCGTGAGTCTTCTGGACGCACAAAGCGTTCGTCAACCGGGGGCTGAGCGCTTACCGAAACCATAGGGAATTCTGCCGTAGAACGCGCCTCGCCTACCACACCATCCTGGTAAGTATACCAAGTGAGGCTTTTAGGCAAGCGCACAGAATTTGCACCACCCGCAGGCACATCCTGCCAGTCTCCGTACTTTATCAAGCTATACTTATTGCTAGGCTCACCACTGCGGTAGGTTACCGTATACATCAGCCACTCCATTTGGTGCGTGGCCTTATCGAAATACAAAATGTAGTTGTCATCTGGTGAATCCCCAACATTGGCGGCATAGCTTACCTTCACGCCACCATACGACTTGCCCATTAGCTCCAGATCCTCCACCACTTCATAGTAAATACCCGGATCGCCCAGCACAAAAGGCATGGCGTAAAAATAGAAGTACAAGTTGTGGTAAAAACGGGCCGATCCGCGCATTTCAGCATCCGCCGGGCTTACCCACACATCCGTACCATCAAACCCAATGGTATGATTCGCATTCTCAATCCGAATCCGCCGGTCCCATAGGTTGGTAATATGCTTTTCTGCTCCTTCACCCTCTCCCTTTTGGAAAACCAGTCCCCCGAGGGACTTCCAGAGATCCATGCCGCCGTGCGCCTGCATCACCTTTTCAAGGGCCATAGGCATTTCCTGAGTTTGTGCCAATGCAGGGCTCATCACCGCCCCCAAAAGCATACAGATCAAGACCTTTTTCATATTCTTTCCTGTTTTTATGTGGGCAGCAAAAGTAAATCCATCCTTCGCAGTTTTTGGTCGGGTTTAGGATAAATGGAAGCAATTAGCATCCCGCCCACATCTAAAGATTGACAACCTCTGTGGCAGATTCTTGACACGGATAAACCCCAATGGCTCTACCAAAGAAGCGTGTTAGTGTTTGGGTGAAATGATCGTAGCTATGAAGAGCCGCAGCACCTTGAAGCCCTAAGCCGTTCGCAGCCTTGGTTTAAACTTCATCAAAAGCGCCGTGCGGCGCTCATAGAAGCACTATGCGGAAGAAATGACCTTGGGCTTCCTGCCCTTAGCCCTCACCACCCACCTTTAATGTCATCTTGAGTGATAGCGAAAGACCTAGGTAGCTCCCGAAAAGAAACTCTCAGCGAAGCAACTACCTAACATAAACTCAGTTTGAATCTAGGGGAGGTTGAATTCCCTAGGCAAGTACTAATCAGTATCCACCGAGCCCCTTCCTTTCGTCAGGGTGACATGAGTGGTAAAGGAAAATCTACTATGCCGCTTGGTGCGATTAGCTCGCTCCACCTTAGAATAACCTTGAAGGAAAACACCTAACGCCCCCTTAAGGTCATCTTGAGCGATAGCGAAAGATCTAGGTAGTGCATGAGAAGAAACTCTCAGCGAAGCGACTACCTAACATAAACTTGGTTTGAATCCAGGAGAGGTTGAATCCTCCCAAGTAGTATTAATCAGTATCCACCAAGGCCCTTCCGCGCCGCGCAGGCCTTGCGTCAGGGTGACCTGGTTTGGTAATTACCTGAAAATCAGGTTTACTGAGAAAATGGGTCTGACCGGTATCTGCGTTATGAAGATACCGGTCAGACCCATGCCAGCCCCTCCTCCAATGTCATCTTGAGCGACAGCGAAAGAACTAGGTAGCGCCTGAAAAAGAACCCACAGCGAAACAAACACCCCCTCACCCCTTACAGTAAGCTTGGTTTGAATCTAGGAGGGATTGAATCCTCCCAAGTAGTAATGATCAGTACCCACCAAGGCCCTTCCTACCGTCAGGGTGACCTGGTTTGGTTATTATCTGAAAATCAAGCTTGCGAAGGAAACGGGTCGGACGGGTATCTTCACCATGCAGATACCCGTCCGACCCGTGATTAGCACCTGAAAAAGAACCCGTAGCGAAGCAACTACCTAACATAAACTTGGCTTGAATAGAGGGGAGGTTGAATTCCCCTATGCAGTACCAATCTGTATCCATCGAGTTCCTTCACATTCGTTCAGGACGACACCCGGGGACACCTGTTAGTTCCTCAGGGTGGTGATCTGAGTGACAAAAAAAGAGCCCGACCCAATAAGGCCAGGCCCACAACACACTCCTAATCCACAGGTTTAGTTCACTTGAATTGCCCGAGTATTTTTCAGGGCCTTCTGATCCAATTTGGGAATGGAAACCTTCAGCACCCCATCTTCAAATTTTGCATCGATATGCTCTTGGTCGGCAATTTCAGGCAGGGTAAATGACCTGCGGAAACTGTTGTACCCAAACTCCCGGCGGGTGTACCCCTCCTTGGCCTCCTCTTTCTCCGTCTTAGACTCTGAAGAGATGGTAAGCACGTTGTGATCCAATTCCAGATTTACCTGATCCTTAGCCACTCCTGGCAGCGCTACCTCTAAACCGAATTCCTTTTCTGACTCCTTCACATTGACAGCCGGTACTTTGCTGGAAGTGGTAGCAGTCCCAAACCCAGAAAAGCTATGGTCAAAAAAGTCATCCAACATGGTAGAAAAAGCAGGAAAAGCAGAGCGGTCGTTGAATTTGATAAGTCCCATAATCTTGCGTGTTATTCTTGTTTGTGATCTATTTCTAATCGTTTGATCCTGGTATTGCAAGCCGGATGCCACAGGGAAATAGTAGCCATTTAGAGAGATTTTTGCGTCATTTTGGCATTTTTCTATTGAAAACGCATCAAAAATATGTCATTATGGCATTATTTTTCAATGAGCTAGCACCCCTCAAACACCAAACGACTCCCTCAAGAATCAGGACTATCAGGTTGGTCAAAAGCTAGTTCCGCCTTCGATCACTCAATCACCCCTTTTACCATACCTCCTTGAAGTCCCTCCCTAATGAGCGCCGCCAGGCGCTGTTTATGAAATTAAACCAAGCTCGCAGGGGGTCAAACAGCTATCCTTGGCTGCGGCTCCACACACAGCTATTCATTTCATCAAAACCTTTTTTTGCACCCCCAACCTCCGAAACCAACTCTTGGTCCTTGTCTCTACCCTTAGGACCAGAACATTGGGCCCACGGAGCGCCAAGCACATTATTAACCAAACCTTCATACTGCCACCACCCAATCCCTCAATCAGGACCGTAGTTTCGTGCATCAAAACCTGCACGCAATGAAAAGCTTTCTCCCCCTTATCTTTCTGCTAGGGCTACTGGCAGCCTGCCAACCCACTTCCGAAACGCATGCCCCGTGGACCGATGCTACCCAGCATCTGTTCGAAGACGGCCTGAAACCCTTCTACCACGGAGTGGCATCGGGTGACCCACTTCAGGATGCGGTCATTCTTTGGACCCGAGTTACACCTATTGATTCGCTGCCGGAGATTGAGGTGCGCTGGGAAGTGAGTACTTCGGAGGAGTTTGAACTGATAGCCGCCCAGGGCACGACCACCACGGACCCCGGCCGGGATTACACCGTGAAGGTAGACGCCCAAGGCCTGGAGCCAGGCACGGCTTATTTCTACCGCTTCCATGCCCTGGATGCTACCAGCATGACGGGCCGTACGCGTACGGCACCTACCGCCTCGGAGCAACTCAAATTTGCGGTGGTGAGCTGTAGTAACTATGAGTTTGGCTATTTCAATGCGTATGGCGCCTTGGCGGCCCGCACGGACCTGGACGCCATTTTGCACCTGGGTGATTACATTTACGAGTACGGCCAGGGGGTATATGGCGACACTACGATAGGACGCCTGAATTTGCCCGCCAAGGAGCTGGTAGCGCTGTCAGACTACCGAACCCGCTATTCGCAGTACCGCCTGGACCCTGATCTGCGAGCGGCGCATGCGAACCATCCTTTCATCAATATCTGGGACGACCACGAAATCGCCAACGATGCGTACCAGGACGGTGCGCAAAACCACCAGGAAGACGAAGGCCCTTTCGAAACGCGGCGGTCGGCTGCAGTGCAAACGTACTATGAGTGGATTCCGATCCGGGAAGGGAAACACTACCGCACGTTTGGCTACGGCGACCTGGCGGAGGTGATTATGCTGGACGAACGCCTAGCCGGGCGCACGGCACCAGCGGATAGCCTCACGGACCCCCGCCTGCAAGCGGAGGACCGCAGCATGCTGGGCGCGGAGCAGTTGGCATGGCTGCAAAACCAGCTCACAGAATCGAACGCCCAATGGAAGGTAATCGGCAACCAGGTTATCTTCAGCTACCTCAACTGGGGCTTTGAGCCCAATTTCACCATCAACCTGGACTCGTGGGATGGGTACCCTCAAGAGCAAAAGGCGTTGGCGGATTTCATCCGTGAGCAGGAGATCAAGGACTTGGTTTTCGTAACGGGAGATACCCATACCAGCTGGGCCTTCGAGGCGTCGGTTTCGCCGTTTGAGAACTACAACGCTGCCACCTCAGAGGGGGCCATCGCCATAGAGTTTGGCACTACCAGCATCAATAGCGGCAACACCAACGACCGGGAAGGTGCTACGGACTCGCTGGTCATGGTGCACGAACAGCGCATCAGTAACAGCCCCATCAATCCGCACCTGAAGTTTGTGAACATGCGCGACCACGGGTACCTGCTCTTGCAATTGGAAAAGGAAAAGGCGCGGGCTGAGTGGCACTACGTAGGCGACATGTCGGTTCGGAACCCTGCCACCACGCTAGGCAAAGCCTTTGAGGTGCAAGCCGGTACGGTAAAGCTTCTGGAACAGGAATAAGCCCTGCTCGCTCCCGGCTGCCTTAGCCCCGGCGCCGGGGGCGCAGTTTGCGCTCGTACTCCTCGCGGTCGTAAATCAGGCGACCGCGCTTATCGTACTCCCGCAAAATGACCGGAGTGTACCCCCGGTCCCAATCGAATGGATCGGTGGGGTACTGGATTTCTCGTTTGATCTGCCTGCGGTGCGAATAGAACTCGCGCCAAAGCCCCACTTTGTGGCCAAATTTGAATTTGCCCTGTACGGCAATGAGACCGTTTTCGTGGAACATATAGTAGGAACCATTTTCCTCGCCATACTCCACGGGTATCACCTCCCTCAACTTTTGGCCCCGCCCGTCCCAATAGGATATTTTGCTCTCTTTGGGCCAGCCTTTGAAGAATTTTTGCTTGTCTTGTAGTATGCCGAAGCGGTCGTATTCTACCCAACGGCCGTGCTTGCCTCCCAGGTAATACTGCCCCTCCTCTACTAGGGAGTCGCCCACATAGCGCCGATAGGGGCCGTGCATAATGCCCGCAAATTCAGGGACGATGTTGCGGTTGGCCACCACCCGATCCTTCCGAAAATCGAACCAGTATATATCAGGCACAAACGGGACAGGGTCTTGGTATTCTTTTAGGATGAAGAAGTCTTCTCGCACCAACCCAGTGCCTTGCCCCCGCATTACCACCTTACGTACGGTGCGGTGTCCGTAAAATTCATTCCGACGGGGTTTTCGGGTTACCTCTTTGTCTTCTTCTTCCGGCCCCAAGTCAATGGTAGCCCCCTCCTCTACAGTGAAGGGAGCAGCCTCGGTAGTGCCCTCGGTCTCGGTTTCTTGAGCAAAAAGTGCGGTGCTGGCAAATAGCCCGGCGATTATAAGGTAGTAGGTAGTAAGGTGGCGGTACATAGTAAGGCGAAAATTACCAAATTTTTCATGGCTTCACCTAGGGGAACGTACCAAGTGATGGTTTTAGCATAGCTGGGTTAATGTGCTAAGGAATTAATGTGGTAATGTGCCAACATTGGCACATTA
>JBCBHI010000169.1:0-8197 GCA_038525885.1 Bacteroidota bacterium | reverse complement strand
CCAGCTTTTTACAATACCCCCAAGTCATACTAGTACCGTTACCTTCTTCCCAGAGAATAGGTAGGTACTCACGATACTGCATTGCTCAATGCAGCTTTTATTAATCCATTAATCTTATAAATCTTATTATGAAACGTAACCTCGTTTACGCTCTCGCACTTTGTGTGATTGGAGCCTCATGTACCACTCCTACTGAAGAGCCCACTATGGAGGGTTTGGTTTCTGGACTGAACTCAATCCAAGCACCTTCTAGTGCAGTAACTACTAACAGTGTTGCCAAAAACCGCACCGTTTCTATGCTTGTGCATACTAGTGTTGCTGGTGTAAACCTTGGTGACCTGGCTAACGGCGAAACTCCTTCGTCTTTGTACTCACGGGATTTGGCAAACAGCGCCATGTCTGCGGCTAACATGACCACTACTAATAAGTATGCAGCTGGTTGTGAGACTATCGAAGTAGACAAAAGCCGTTTGATGGAAGCTTCTTCTGTTGCCAACAGAGCGAATCCTTATGACCAAATTGGTCAGGATTACGTTGATCTTTTGAACCACGCGGTTCCTACCAAAGAAGCTATCATGCAAGGTGGTGCTTTCTCGGTAGACGTATGGGAAGGTTCAGTGAACAACTTCTTCGGCAAGCAAGGTTTGTCTGCTAAAAGCCTACCTGCTGCAGTTTTGATCCAAGAGATCCAGCCTCAGTTGGACTTTGTTGAGAAGAAAGAAGCTGGACAAGTAAACGGTGACCTGTTCAACGTAATGGGTTCTTACTTTGAAGTATTGGCTAGCGTACCTAGCGTAGAAGAATTTACTGCTTACTCTAAGCAATTTGAGCAGACTATTATTGAGTCTAGCCTTTCTGACAACCAGAGAGCTCAAGTACTGAAAGCTTGTGCTATCGGTCGTTACTCTCTTGCTTACTGGGACAGCCGTATTATGTAATCTGATCTTCGATCAGATCTAAAAAGGAAGGCCTTCTCGTCAGAGAAGGCCTTTTTTAGTTTTATGCCTAACGGTTGGATTAGTCTTTAATTCAGATAGGGAGCACAGGGTATATGTTTCTTGAGTTTAGGCTATTTATTGAGGTGAGCCTATTATTTATGCCGTGCCGCTGGCACTTTAATAACCTTTGCGTCTTCTACCCCCCACTAAAGTAGGGGGCTACATTCCTTGGTCGCGCTGCGACCTTTGGTTACTGGAAAAGTGGGGCTGTCTGCAGGTTTCGGTCCGATTCCAACTGTTGGGGGTATTTCTGGATTTAGGTTCTCCAACACTTCCGGGTTTTAAACCAGAGCTTCCAAGGGTAACTGAACAACCTTTTAAGGCGATAATAAATGTCCGATTGGGTTAGGCTTGTATTGCTGAAATCAGAGGTGATGGATCCTTAGAGATCTAAGGTTTGGCGGGAGTAAGGAGGCTATTGCCTGTAGGTATATTGCGGTATTGTGATCAAGCAAATTGTAGCCCAAAATCACACTTTTTATTTCGCTTTGAGAGGGGAGTAAAGTAGATTTCAAGAAGAATAGAAATACCCCATGAAGACAGTAAAATACGCTCTGGTAGCCATGTTAATGGCTATAATTTGCCTCTCAGGTTGTCAAAGCTCTCCGGGACCCGGTAAGCAGGTTTGGGTAAGTGACGGCTTCGAGAAATCCATCGTGGAAGGCTACTGGTTGTATTTGCCCCAGGGGTATACGGAAGGCAAGCAGTACCCGGTGATTTTGTTTTTGGCAGGGGCCGCAGGAGCCTCTACGCATAGATACGAAGATGCTAAAGTGGAAGGGCCAGCCAAGTTTGCGATGAATCCAGAATGGGTGGATGATGCCGGGCTGAGGAGTGTTTTGCAGGATTCGGTTATCATCGTGAATCCTCATATGAGATTTGGGGCCATCGAAAAGCGGGCTTGGGCGCAATACCCAAAAAGCCTTTCGGCTATTGTAGATAGTGTGGTATCCGCGTATCAGGGGGATGCTAGCCGGGTGTATGTGACTGGGCTGAGCAAAGGTGGACAGGGTTGTTGGGATTTGGTTAAGAAACTGCCCCAGACCTTTGCTGCTGTGGCCCCGGTGGCCGGGCGAATTACTTGCACTGCCAAGAGTCTGCCCACCTTATCAGGAATACCGATGTGGTTGGTGCACAATGAAGGGGATCAAGCCGTTCCGTATGCTGAATATACTAAGAAGGCGGTGGAGCGTATGGAGGAGGAAGGCTACCCATTTTTTCACCTCAATACGGTGGAACCGAATGCGGCACAGGTATTGCCTGAAAAGCGGATAGTGTCTGTATTGCCTCAAAAAGGGCATACGGGGTGGGATGAAACCTATAGCAGCCCGGCGTTTTATTCCTGGCTGCTGGCTCAGCAGAATTAGTACATTACGGAGGGGAGATAGGGCAGGGTAGGAGAGCTGTAGGGACCCCGGGTCATGAGCGCCATGGGTTGCGATATACGGAGGCCTTGCTCTAGTGCCCAATTGAGTAAAGAATGGTAGCGTGCTGGAAGCAAAATTCCTTGTCCTGAAAGGACATCGGCAGAGCAAATGAGGGTTCTTAAGGTTGCCAAGGATTGGGTAAGGGAAAACCCTGAGTAGCCAAGTTCGGTGGTGAAGCCCAATAGGGCACCATCCTGGTCTTGTATGATTTTAGCCTGGCCGGTTTTCACGGCGTCACTCCATTGTTGGGCCCTGGAGATACCTAAAGCTTCTGAACATAGTGCTGTGACGGCTTCCGTATGGCTATGTTGGCCTGGGAGGACGGAATAGCCTTCCTCACTCGGGTTTTTGGTGCTCCCTTGTATGGCAAGCAACATCTCCTTTACTTCGAAACCATGCCTGGTATAGAAGGCCATGGTCCGGTTGTGATAGGCCGCTTGCACGAGCCTAACCGGTCTGTCCTGTACGTGGTCCAGAGCGGCCGTGAGAAGTTGTTTTCCCACCCCTGTATTCTGCATATTCACATCCACCGTGACGGGCCCTAAGCCCACCACCTCATCGCGCATATCCAGCACGATACTTCCCAGAATATACCCGTCTATTTCAGCTACCAGGGTAAAGTACCGCTCGTCCTCTATTAGCGGAGCTAAGATATCGGTGGCTACTTGTGCAGAGGGATAATCGGGCTTGAACCGATGTTGCTGAGCAATATCCCGAAAGGCCTCAAAGCAGATAGTGCCGCATGAGAGGGCATCAGCGGGGGTGGCTTCGCGTAGGGTGGGCGTCATGAATAGTGGAAGCTATCTAAGCTAAAAGAAGGGAAGGTAATGGTGGGGTTTGCGGTAGCGGTAGCTATGTGCGCTTGGTATCCTTTGGCAATGGCCAAAGCCTGCAAATACCAGGTGTTTTCCTGGATGGTACCCTGAGTTGGTTGCAGGTCTATCAGTTCCTTATCCAGGGATAATCCGCGGCCATCTGCTTTAATAAGTGCTTCCTTTTGGGTCCAGAGTGTGAAAAATGCCTCAGAAGTATCGTTGGCCTGCCGGATTTGGTCAAGCTCTTCCGCTTTAAAGAACCTGGAGAAGTCGGACAGATCGATAGCGGTGACTTGCTCGATATCAATGCCAATTCTGCCGGAAGTGCTTATGGCCGTGACCACCAAGGTCCCACTATGGGAGATGTTAAAGTCTAGCTGAGGGTAAGGAAGTACGGGCCTGCCGTACGATTCGGTGGTGATGGCATGCAAATCGGTGGGCAGCCCCAATTGGGAAAGACCATGTTGCAGCATCAGCTTACCTACCAAGCTTAGGTCGCGGTCTTCCCAACGCCGGAAGCGGCGCAATTTTTCCACCATTTGGCCAGGTAGTTTTGAGTAGCCATGCTCTAGTTGTTCGGTGGATAGAGGATGGCTTGCTTGGTAGATAAGGATTTGAATGTCAGGCACCTACTGTGAAATTGATTCTACAGGATTGAGCCGGATGGTACGCAGTATAACCCAGCCTACAGCCACCATTACTAGGGCCAAGGCGGCGAGCCAAGGCCAGGCGAAAAAGCCCGCCTGCAAGGGTACCTGATAGACGAAGGTATGAATCCAGGTATATAATACAGCAAAGGCAGCCGGAAGGGCTATGGCTCCGCCAATGGCGATGTACAATAGAAAGGGCTGAGAAAGTAGGGTAAATAGGCCTCCACTGTTGGCTCCCAATACCTTTCGGATGGCTATTTCGGCTACCCGCTGTTGGGTGCTGAGCGAAGCCATGGCGAAAAGGCTAATGAGGGTGATAATAATGATGATGGTGGATACTAAGGAGAGTAATTGCCCCGTGCGCAAGTCTTCCGCGTAGTTGTCCTGAAAATCTGCTTCCAGGCTTTGTATCCAGAAAAAGGTATCCGGCAAATACTCCCGAAGTTCCGCTTCCATGGAAGCTAAAACGGCCGCCTTATCGGCTCCTGGGGCTAGCTTGAAATAGATCAGGTGATTCTTTTGTGGCCAGTTTACTAAGATACTGGGCTGAATAGCGTTGTGTAAGGAATAGACGTGGAAGTCTTTCACCACACCTACTACCGTACCTTCCATACGCCTACGAAAAGGCCAACCTACGGCTTTGCCGAGTGCATCTTCATAATTGTTTCCTTCCCAACCCATTTTTCTGGCCAGGGTCTCATTCACCAGAACTGCCTGCCGCACGGTTTCCCTACTCCTGGGCATAAAGTTGCGCCCCGCTAGTATTTGCAAGCCCAGCGTTTCTTTGAATCCGCTATCTACGGGGTGCCCCTCTATGGCCAGATACCTGGCCGAATCTCCTGATTCAAATCTAAAGATGTCCTGAGTTGACTTTTCCGCGACGGAGAAGCTAGAAGACCCTACTTGTTCTACCCCCGGTATCTGGGCGATGGAATCCTTCAGGTATTTCACATATCGGCGCTGGGTACTTTCTACGTGTAGGGTATACACGCGCTCCGGGTTTAATCCCAAAGCATGCGTACCCAGATTGATTTTCTGAATACGCATGCCCCATACCGTAATTACCATGGCCAGGGAAATGACCATTTGCCCCAAAACAAAGCCTTGTAACAGACGGGGAGTACTCCGGATGGAGGTAGAGCCACGGCCGGAGGAGAAGATTTCTGCTGGGCGAAAGCGGTTGAGCATGATGGCAGGGTAGCTCCCGCTGGTAAGTCCCATGACGAGGGCGAAGACGATCAACAGAACGTATACCCAAGGCTCATTCCACAATTGCCAGGGTAAATTGATATCCAAGAAGCGCTGAAACCAAGGGAAAATGAGCAAGCCGAGCAATATGCTGGGCAAGATGCTCAACAGCGAATAGAAAGTGGATTCGAAGAGAAACTGATGGCGAATCTGCTGGCTACTAGCTCCTAAGGACTTGCGCAGGCCTACCTCCAGCGTACGCTTTTGGGATTGTACCGCTTCCAGGTTGATGTAGCTGATGGAAGCTACCAATAGCAACACCGCACATAACACGATGAACATGACTACGTATCCGAAGTTGCCGTTTTCTTCTATTTCCCAGAGGTGATCGGCATGCAAGTGGATATCCGTAAGCTTCTCAAAATCATAAGTGAGGTTATTCTGATAGTAGTCCGTGAGGTGTCCGTAGGCCACTTCCGAAGCCTTCTGAAAGGTTGGAGTGGGCTCTGCCCCTTCCGCCAGCAGCAAGTAGTTGTAGGTCCAGTCGAAGGTGCCCCACATGTAATCTACCGAGGGGCCTAGTCGATATATTTCATTGAATGAGCTGTAGGATATCAGTACCTCGGGGGTGAAGTGGGCTGGATGTTCTGGAACCGAAAATACGCCCGTGATGGTAAGGTCATTGTCCTTGTTGAAGGCCACCTTTTGCCCGATAGGGTCGCTGTCCCTGAAATACCGCTCGGCTACCGACTCGGAGATGATGACCGTCATGGGCTCTTGCAGGGCAGTTTCCTGCTCTCCCAGTACCAGAGGCCAGTCAAACACCTGGAGGGTAGAAGGGCTGGTGAAGAAGCACATGTTGATGGGGATGTCCTTCACGGAGCCTTGCATGAAGGAAAAATCACGATACCGGATGAGGGTAGCATAATTTTCTATCTCCTCTACGGAGTCGGCTACGGTATACCCAAAGGGTGGCTGGGAGAAGGCGGCATCTACCGTTGCCTTCCGGTCCGTAATGTTGCTGGTTACCCGGTAAATCCGGTCAGACTTTTCATGATAGGAGTCATAAGAGAACTCATTAAACAGATACATCACCGTCAACAACACAAACGTGAGGGCGAGGGTCATGCTCAGGATATTGAGGGAAGTGTACTGCCAGTACTTGCGCAGATTACGCTTAAGACTCAACCAATAGTTCTGAAATAGCATGGGAATAGTGGAAAGGTTCTTGGTTAGCGTTATCCGTCCGTTAGGGAGTTTTCCAGTTTACTTTCCAACAGCTGTACCTGTGATTCTAAGGTAGGGTGATCAAATAGTTCGCTGACCTTAAGTACATCAGGGTAAAGCAAGTTGATGGCATCAAACATTTTGATGATTTGAAGGGAAGTACCTCCAATATCGAAGAAATTGTCTTGATGGGTGAACTTCTGGGTTTGAATTATTTCTCGCCAAATACTGACTAGCTGTTCGGTGATTTGAGAGTCCTGGCCCTCCATTTCTAATCCTTCCAGCTCTCCGAAGGAGTCCTCCGGGAAGGGTGGGGGTAGCTGTTGCTTGTCCACCTTGCCCTGGACTGTACGTGGGAGAACGTCGAGGGGAATGATTACCTCCGGCACCTGAAAAGCAGGGAGTACCTGAGCAGCATGTGCTTTTACGGCAGCCACATCATCGGTACCGGTAATGTAGGCCACCTGTATCTGGTCGGCCTCCAGGGCGTGGAGTACCACCACACATTGCTGCACCTCGGGCTGCTTGAGTAGGGCAGCCTCTGTTTCGGCTAGCTCAATCCTACGACCGCGTACCTTTACCTGGTCATCCTTCCTTCCTACAAACTCAATATGGCCGTCTGGCCTTTTTACCCCCAGATCGCCCGTACAGTACACCCGCACTCCAGGGACCAAGGGATGATGAATGAATTTTTCTTGGGTAAGGGCAGGATCGTAGGGGTAGCCGTCGGCCAGGTTGGGACTGGCTACGCAAATCTGACCAATGACCCCGTAGGGCACCGGTTTGAGGGTATCATCCAACAGCAAGATGAGGGTATTGGCCACTTCGGTCCCGATAGGGATGCGGGTGGTATGCCCCGAAAATTCATGCGCGGAATACAAGGAGGAACATACGGTAGTCTCGGTGGCCCCATAGGAGTTGAAGTACTCCATGGTTTGGGTGTACCGTTCCAAGTCGGACGGTACCGGAGACTCCCCACCAGAGATAATCTTCTTTACACTGGGTACCTGAGTAATATCCATGAGGTGCAGGTAACTCGGGGGCATGATGGCCACCGTAGTCTCATGCTGGGTAAGGTATTGGCGGTGTGCACTCAGGTCTTCACCCACTTGGGGTGGCACTACGATGGAGGTGCCCCCTACCACCAGTGGGAGTAGCATTTGGAGTAAAGAGGCATCGTAAAGCGGGGAGGAGAACCACTGGATCCGGTCGGTTTCGGAAATCCCCATGGCACTTGCCTGGTCCGTGATCATGGCCGCGAAAGCACCGTGTGATACTTGTACGGCTTTGGGAGTGCCAGTGGAGCCTGAGGTAAAGAGTAAAAAGGCGGGAGAACCCGGACTCAAAGTAGGTTCATGAGTGGACTCTTTCGGCAGAGGTGTTTTGTCAAGCAGTACCTTGATGACCGATACGCCCTCTAAAGCACTGTTGACTGCGCTATGGGTGAGCGCTACCTGGGTAGCGGTTTCCTTCACATAGTGTTGGAGGCGATCCTTGGGCAAAGAGGGGTCTGCGGGTAGGTACACGGCCCCTGCATCCAGAACGCCCAACATGGCTATGAGCCACCAGTGAGATCTTTCCGTGAGCACCATCACGGTATCTCCCGGCTTCACTTGGTAAGTAGCGCGTAGCAGCTGACTTACTACCTGTACCTGAGCTTGCAATTCTGCGTAGGTAAGCTGGGTCTCGGGGGTGATAATGGCTAGCTCTTGGGTGCGCTGCAAATACTGTTGCCCTAGCAAGGCATTCACCGTGGTAGTGGGTGCTTCTATCCCCTGAAGAAATGACTCAATGGGATACATGGACTGTGCTATCCGGGTCAGGCTGTCCTCCTTCAGCTGCTGGCCCTGTTCCCATTCTCTTACCAAGCCTTCTAGTCCAGATACTAGAAG
>JBCBHI010000168.1:0-8230 GCA_038525885.1 Bacteroidota bacterium | reverse complement strand
CCAATCTGGCAGAGTTCAATGATAAGGAAGATATGAATGTGGTAGACCACGGAGGTGAAGAAAACATACGCCTATTTTCCAGTAACTTTTCTGAGGAGTATTTGTATAGCAAGTGGGAAAACGGACAACGAGCAGGTGGCCGGATTGAATATGTGCGGCTGTTTACCATCATATCCATTTTTGTCATTCTCATTGCCTGTATCAACTTCATCAACCTTTCCACGGCCAGGATTTCCCGCCGCATCAAAGAGGTAGGCGTTAAAAAGGCCATTGGTGCCGGCCGCGGCTCCTTAATCTTCCAGTTTCTGGGCGAATCCTTACTCCTGGTCTTCCTCTCCACTGCCGTTGCCGTATTTTTGGTAGCCCTGCTCCTGCCAGAGTTCAATATAATTACCGGCAAACAGCTGGCACTTACGGTATCCTCTGACTTTGTAGGCATGGCACTGTTGGTACTAGTGGGCACGGCCATGATAGCCGGATTGTACCCTGCCCTGCATTTCTCAGGGTTTCAGCCCTACAATGTGCTTAAATCCAGCTCGGGCAACACTCTTCGTCAAGCCTGGGCAAGACAGGGGTTGGTAGTTTTCCAGTTTGCCCTTTCGGTGATTCTGATTGTTTCGGCCATCGTAGTGTTC
The DNA here is from genome assembly GCA_038525885.1 of Bacteroidota bacterium. GTDB lineage: Bacteria > Bacteroidota > Bacteroidia > Cytophagales > Cyclobacteriaceae > DMST01. The sequence goes on along the minus strand of JBCBHI010000168.1, from coordinate 7,595 downwards.
CGGCAGATTGAATATACCCAAACCAAAAACCTAGGGTACAATAAGGACAATTTGGTGGTGGTAGATCTATCCAATGTAGGCACCGAGCAGATGGGTTCTTTCTTGTCCGAAGTACGCAGGCTGCCAGGGGTACAAGGAGCCGCCGCTACGGGCCACGGCTTTGTGGAAGGCGGCCCCCGCCGCAGCACCAGCGGTGTAACCTGGCCCGGCAAGGACCCTGAGGTAACCGTGGAAATGGAAATAGTACTAGTAGACCGCGACCTGATAGAACTTATGGAGATAGAAATGGCTGATGGTCTGTCGTTTGCCCAGTTGCCCAGGGATAGTAGCCAGCGCGTAATATTTAATCAGGCTGCCATCAATTTTATGGGGCTAGACGAACCGCTCGGCCAGATGGTCAATGTATGGGGCGAGGATATGGAAATAACAGGGGTAGCCCAGGACTTCCACTACCGTTCGTTCCACACTCCTGTATCTCCCCAGGCTTTCTTACTTGCGCCCACCTTCTCTGAATATGCCATGGTCCGCATTGTGGCTGGGCAGGAGCAAGCAGTATTAGGCAGCCTGGAATCTGTGTTTGCAGGCATGTTCCCCAATGGGTTGTTCACCTACAATTTCTTTGATGAGAACTATGCCGCCCAATACGAGGCTGAACGTAGGGTGGCTCAATTGTCAGGCTACTTTACCGGGTTAGCCATCCTTATTTCTTGCCTGGGCATGTTCGGCCTTGCGTCCTATACCGCCGAACGGCGCTTCAAGGAAATAGGCATTCGCAAACTGCTAGGCTCGGGCGAATGGCGAGTTGTCAAACTGCTATCCAGCAGTTTCATCAAAATGGTACTGATTGCCTTGGCCATTGCCATCCCCTGCAGCTACTTCTTTACGGACCGTTGGCTAGAAGGATTTGCCTTCAGGATTCAGCTAGAATGGTGGTTTTTTGGAGGAGCGGCCATACTCACCCTACTGGTCACTGCGGGCACCATTGGCTTCCAACTCATACGTGCCGCGCGTACAAAGCCTATAGAATGTCTGAGGTTAGAATAATGTGAATTGACGAGGGCCGATTGACGAATGACGAATGCAGGAGTGGGGAATTGGTCCTCGCTGCATTCGTCATTCAATCTTTTACCTGATAGTATCAGGGAATAAAAGAGAGAGTAGTCCTAAATCTCTACACAGGAGGGGCCTTGTACATTATTGAGTAAGCCCAATCGTCCCTCATTTTGCCTCAATCGCCCTATCTTAATGTAACGGAGCGGTGCTCACGGGCTACCACCCAGTAGTATGCGCGCAGCTGTATGACCGCATAGCCACGTCTGCATTCGTCAATCGTCCCTCGTAAATCGTCAATCTCTAGATTTTATCTACCACCAGCTTGTAAGTAGGATCTTCCAGCACATTGACCTCGATTATTTCCTCGGCATTCTTTAGCAGCTTCCGGCAATCCGCACTTAGGTGCTGCAAATGCACTTTCTTACCCGCTTTCTGATACCGCTCCGTGACTTTGTTGAGTGCTTCAATAGCCGACATATCCACTACCCGGCTTTCGGCAAAATCAATGATCACCTCCTCAGGGTCTCCCTTCACGTCAAATTTCTCATTGAAGGTAGTTACCGAACCGAAAAAGAGCGGGCCGTAGATCTCGTAGTGCTTCACGCCGTTCTCATCCGTGTGCTTACGAGCGCGAATACGCACCGCATTATCATAAGCGAATACCAAGGCGGAAATGATGACTCCAATGAGTACGGCCAGTGCCAAATTGTGGGCAAAGATGGTCACCAAGGTTACCAGCACCATAACCAGCACGTCGGACTTCGGCATCCGCCGGAAAGTGCGGAGACTCGCCCACTCGAAGGTACCGATGGACACCATGATCATCACCCCAGTAAGGGCGGCCATAGGAATCTGTTCGATAAGCCCAGCCCCAAACATGATGAAAACGAGCAACATCACGGAGGCTACAATACCTGAGAGACGGGCCCGTGCCCCGGAGGAAATATTGATCAGGCTTTGGCCAATCATAGCACAGCCACCCATGCCAGAAAAGAAACCAGACAGGATATTGGCGATGCCTTGCGCTACGGCCTCCTTATTGCCGCGTCCGCGGGTTTGGGTGATCTCATCCACAATATTCAGCGTGAGCAAGCTTTCTATCAGCCCTACTCCCGCTACAATTCCTGCATAAGGGAGAATTACCATCAGAGAATCCCAGTTGAAGGGGATACCCGGGACATGAAAGGGAGGAAAGCCACCTTGAATAGAAGCGATATCCCCTACCGTTCGGGTATCGATATCCAACCCAACTACCAAACCAAAAACTGCTAATATAGCTACTAGGGAGGCCGGAACGGCCTTGCTCAACTTAGGCAAGCCAAAAATGATCCCCATAGTAAGGGCTACCAAACCCAGCATAACCCACAGTGGTGTGCCCGTAAGCCAGCTACCATCTGCACCTTTAAACTGGTCTAGCTGAGCCATAAAAATGACTACGGCCAGCCCGTTTACAAACCCAAAAATAACCGGGTGGGGCACCAGACGCATAAGTTTACCTAGGCGTAAAAACCCTGCGGCCACCTGCATAATACCGGCTAGTACTACCGTAGCGAAGATGTATTCCACTCCATGGCTCTTTACCAAAGCCACGAGCACCACAGCAACGGCCCCGGTAGCTCCGGAAATCATCCCCGGACGGCCACCCAAAATGGAGGTAACGAAGCCCATCATGAAGGCAGCATATAAACCCGTAAGGGGGGACAAGCCTGCAATTAAAGCGAAGGCCACCGCTTCTGGCACCAAGGCCAAAGCCACCGTAAGGCCAGAAAGGATCTCAATACGATAATCTACTTTCTGCCGAAAGTCGAATAGGTTCAGATACTTTTTCATGAGGAAAGAAAGCCCGATTTGTAAACCGCGCGCATTAGTATAAAGCGCGCGAAGGTAGCGGAATTATGGGTAGGCTTGAGCAGAAAAAACACAATTCTTTTATCGCCAGGCCACAATCGATGCCGAACTCAGACGGAGCCTAGAAAAAGTATGAATTCATTAAGGAAATCAGGCGACTACCCTTAAGGATAATGATCTAATTGGAAGATCCTGGTATTCAATTCCCTAAAACTGAGGAGATGAATTCCTTGAATACTACCAATCTCATAACCCTACTTTTTATTCCTGCCAGACTGTAATATCTTATTGAATTGATCATCACCCAAAGACCCACACCATGCTTCGGATTTTCAAGAACAGCCTTCCTGTCTGGTGGCTAATCCAGTTATTTCCCCTTTTAGCCATAGCCCAAAAGCAAGAACTCATTGGCACCACGATTGGCAACGGAGGAAGTATTATCAGCTTGGATGTGGATTCTCAAGACTGGACCACATGGGCCACCTTTGATCATCCACAAGGACCCAGCGGCACTTTGCTAGCATACAATGGCTACTTCTGGGGCACCTCCAATACCGGAGGAGACCGGAATTCGGGCACCATTTATCGTTTTCACCCGGATAGTGGCGTAGTAGAAGAGGTCAATAGTTTTGACCTGTTCCGTGATGGGCGAAACCCCACGGGAGGCCTTACCCTCGTAGACGACCTCATGTGGGGCACCACTCTTGACCGAGTGGGCAATACGGGTACCATCTTCGTGTTTGACCCGGAAACCTTCCAACTGGAAGTAGTCCAATACCTTGAAGATGCGGAGGGAAACAGCCCCCAGGGTGATCTGCTATGGTTTAACGATCTGCTGTGGGGCATTACCAGCCGAGGCGGTGCCAGCAATGAGGGCGTCATCTACACTATTGACCCGAGTGATTCTAGCTTCTCGGTGGTGCATGAGTTTGATGGGACCCTAGGCGGTAGGCCCATCACTTCACTAACGGTCCTGGACGGTCTGATTTGGGGCACCACCACAGATGGAGGAGCCGCAGACGAGGGAGTAATTTTCACCCTAGACCCTGAAAGCCTGACACTTACGGTGAAGTACGAATTCGCTGACGAGGTGAGTGGGGCTACGCCCTACAGTGGCCTTACGGAAAGTAATGACCGACTCTGGGGGGTAACTTTCGTTGGAGGAGATTTCGGTGATGGCACCCTCTATTCCATCACGCCTGAGGGTACAGATTTTCAGGTACACTACCATTTCGATGAAAACTCTGACGGAGATAACCCCCGTGGCAAACTGGTGCCCTACAATGGCAAGCTATACGGGTTAACCTGGAAGGGTGGTGCCAACGAGGTAGGTACGCTGTATTCTATAGATACCACTGGGGAGAACGTACAGATCCTGGTTGAATTCAGTGAAGAATCCGGTCGTAGCCCCTCCAACGCCGCCATGCTATTAGTTGGCGACACTCTGTATGGGGTACTGCCGGATGGCGGGAGCGCCGGTAAGGGAGCCGCCTTTAGCTTTGTACCCAATTCAACCCACTTTGAGCTAGTCGCCAATTTTGACAATGCACAAGGAAGTCAGCCCTATGGGGGGCTGGTAGAGGCCAACGACCTACTTTGGGGAACTATGTTTTCTGGTGGCCCGCTAGGCAAGGGATTACTCTATAGCCTGGATTTGGAATCTGAGGCCTATACCATCGTCCATCAGTTTGAGGGCACCGATGGTGCCAACCCCTGGAGCGAACTATTCCTGTATGAAGGCACACTATACGGACACACGGCCAAGGGTGGTGACCATACCGCCGGGGTCATCTTCACTTTGCATCCTACCACCGGTGAGTTTTCAGTAGTTCACCATCTGGTAGACAGCCTGGCCGCCGAACCCCACGGCGCATTTGTACTGGCCAACAATGAGATTTGGGCCACTGCCAGTGCAGGCGGAGCTACCAGCAACGGTGCTATTTTTTCCTTCAACCCCGGCACCAACACTTTTACTCAGCACTATGAGTTTGATGAAAACACCGGCAAACTACCCCACAGCCGGCTTACTCTAAGTCAGAATCTGCTTTGGGGCACTGCCCAAGAAGGAGGAGACCATGGAGACGGAGTCATTTTCACGATTGACCCTAGCAATTCGGCTTTTCAGGTAGTACATCACTTCAATGGGAACGAAGGAAGAGACCCTTTTAGTGGTCTGGTAGAAGCTAACGGTAAACTATGGGGCCTTACGAGAAACGGGGGTTCTAACAGCTTTTTCGGTGCTTTGTATAGCATCGATACCGACGGAACCAACTACACCAAAGTACATGACTTTGACCTGGACGATACTAATGGTGCTTACCCATACGGTGAACTCACGGTGCTAGGGGATTCGATTTGGGGCACTACTTTTTCGGCCGGAACGGATGGCCGGGGCAACTTTTTCAGCATCGATAATACAGGGAACAACCTGAAATTTTATGCTGTAACGGAAGACGAAGGCACCGAACCCTACCATGCCACGCTACTTCCGGTTCAAACCAAATTTGATCAGCAGATCTCCCTGATTGTAAGCGATAAAACCTACGGAGATGCTCCTTTTGAATTAGACATCGTTGAACAAAGTGGCAATCCGGTGGTATTCTCAAGTTCCAATCCCGATATCCTGAGAGTAGATCAAGATACCCTAGCTACCATTTTGGGCACCGGAGAAGTGACACTAACAGCTACCCAAGCGGCTTCGAATGCTTACCGAGAAGGTTCTGACAGTGAAATCATTACGATAGAAAAGGCGAGCTTAACGGCTACTGTCCAAGACACCACTATCGCCTTTGGCAGTGCCATTCCTGTGTTCACTATCCAGTACAGTGGCTTTGTATATGAGGAAACCGAAACGGCCCTTGCTACCGAACCCACGGCAGCTACCACTGCCACCTCAACCAGCGATGCAGGCACCTACCCTATCACCCTTTCGGGTGGCGAAGCCAACAACTACCAGCTTACTTTAGGAGAAGGCACTTTGACCATTGCCAAAGCAGACCAATCCATCTCCTTCTCCCTCCCCTCTCCGGTGGATGTATTGGACGAGACCTTGCCCCTCTCAGCCACCGCTAGTTCTGGCCTTCCGGTCACCTTCGCTTCAAGCAATATAGCCGTGGTTACCATCTCTTACAGCACCGCCACGCTGCTAGACCGGGGGTCTATCACCATTACGGCCCGGCAGGGGGGCAATGACAATTACAACGCCGCGGAAGACGTAATCCGCATTTTGGTAGTGACTGACGTGACCGGGTTGGGTGAGACCATCCCCGCTATGCAGGTGTATCCCAATCCTGCTCGTGACTATCTGCAATTCTCAGAACCCGTCGATGAGGTACGGTGGTACACTTTGGAGGGGCAGTTAGCCTACGAAACTACTTCCCCTGAGTTACGGATGGACATCACTCATTTGGAGGCCAATATGTACTTCTTGCTGATTCGGCAAGGCGAACAATGGAAATACGCACAGGTACAGGTACAAGAATAGCATGAGAAAGGAACCTCGCTGGTTAGTAACTCCGTTTACAAAGAGAGAGGTTTTGTATATTTAGAATATGATGACGTTCACGATAGACGTACCAGAGGATAGAGTGGAGTTTTTCAAGGAACTTATGAGTGAGCATGGTTTTGCCACTCAAGAGGACTTTGAAATCCCTGAGGAGCACAAGGAGATTGTTCGAGAACGGATAAATTCCACTGCTGAATCAGACTACATTGCTTACGAAGAGGCTCGTAAGTCATTCCGCTTTAAGGACCAATGATTTACAGAGTTACCATTAACCCAAAAGCTATTCGAGACATTCAGGATGGAATTGATTATTACGACTCAAAAGTTCCTGGTCTAGGAAGGAAGTTCGAATCGAATATTTACGAGTGTCTCACAGTTCTCACCCAATCACCTTTTTTCCAAATCCAATACGATAATATTCGATGCTTACCCTTAGCTAAGTATCCATATAGGATTCACTACATCGTAAATGAAGCTACTGGAATTATTAAAGTAATTGGAGTTTTTCACACCTCATTAAGTCCTAAAAAATGGAGGAGGGACTAGCCTCATCGGCCCTACCGAGAAATGAATCGCATAGAAGCTCTATATGAGTGCCCTAACCGTTTTACTAGCTTTGCCTCTACCCCATTACCATAAATGCGGAGTGGAGCCTACTGGAATAATTTAGCCTTTACCTGCTCGTAGTAGCTATCGCTGATAGGAATAGCCTGGCCTTTAATTAGCAATTCCCGACCCGTAAGGCCCGATACCTTCTGCCCGTTTACGATGTACGACCTATGCACCCGCAAAAAGGAATCAGGCAAGGAGGTCACTAGCTTATTCAAGCTTTGGTAAGCCATGATCTTCTGACCACTTTCTAAGTGATAGTGGACGTACTCACTATCGCTCTCTATGTAAAGGATGTCTTCCGCGTCTACTCTATGGTAATCGTGCCCAGACTTGATGACGATATGTTCTGTAGGTACACCCACCGAAGATCCTTCTCTGGGAAATTTTTCTACAGCAGTTAAAAACCGACTGAAGGTGATCGGTTTGAGCAGATAATCCAAAACACTCAGCTCAAACCCCTTTAAGGCATACTCCGAATAGGCGGTGGTGAATACAACCTTTGGTCTATCATCATTAGAAAGCAATTGGGCAAATTCGGTGCCCGTTATTTCAGGCATCTGAATATCTAGGAATAGGA
>JBCBHI010000167.1:0-8235 GCA_038525885.1 Bacteroidota bacterium | reverse complement strand
GTTTCTTGAGCACTTGCCAGGTCTGGCCGTTCCATTGGTACACGTACACCCCAGTGTAGCATCCTTGGTATAGCAAGTTGGGGTTGCTGGGATGGCGGATAAACTGCCAGGCCCCGTAATCGGCAACGTTGAGCGGTGTCACAGTGGCCCCATTTACTGTATAGGCACCCAGGTGATTACCCAGAAGAAGTTCATTATCCAGCACCGTGAGGTTCCAGCCGTGTACGTCAGTTCCCTCTACGAAGGTGAAGGGTTGTGACTGCTTGCCTTGTAAGGGAGCCCGGTAGGTACCCTGATTGGTAGCGGCATACAGGTACCCTTGGTAGATGGCAGAGCTATACACGGACCCGTCCAGGTCACTACGGGCGTCCATGTAGTAGAAGTCGGAGCCCAATTCTACATAACTGATGCCATTACCCAGCGCCAGCCATAGGTTGTTGTTATCGTCCTCGTATATGGCCTGAATGGTATTGTTTTGTAAGCCCTGCTCCTTGGTGATGTGCAACAGCATCTCCCCATCTGGGCTGAAAACATAGAGGCCATCTTTGATAGTACCCACGGCGAATTTACCATCGGCCAGTTGCTGCCCCATGTTTACTTTTTGCCCGGCAATGGCCTCGTTCACCGAGGCTTTCCAGGGAGAAAGGGTTCCTTGGGACCATTCGAAAACGCCATGGTCAGCCGTAAGTACCACCAGCTGCTCACCCACAGAATACAAGCCCTTGATTTCCTCCTGAGCCAGCGGCTCGGTACCCGGTAGCAGGCGCATATTGCCCTCTTGCAGCATAGCCAAGGGGCGGCCCTTTTGCTGCAGGTAAATCTGGCCGTTGACCTTGCGCGCAAAAATGAGCTCTTCGGCCATCGTGATGGCATCCATTTGCCCACCCTTGTACACGAGAATTTTACGGTTGGTGAAAAAATACATCTTATCCTCGCGGGCGATGATCCGCCACACCAAACCGTAGCCCCGGTGCTCCTCTGGAATAATATCGTTCAATGACTGATAGGAGGCCTGGCCCAGGGCATTGGTTACCATATACCCTATTTCATCTTGGGCCCCCAGAAAGATTCTTTTGTTGGCATCGATACCCAGGGAAACCACGTTGGTGCGGTTGGTAGGCTCTAGGAGAGGATCCCAATTCACCCCATCGTAGGCAATGAGGCCGTAATTGTTACCAAAATATATTTTCCCGTTGGGTCCTCTCAGGATGGACCAGTTCATGGTAGCGGCCCGGTAGTCGTCCTTAGAATAATTGATAATCCGGGGCAAACCCAGCCGATCTTGCGCCGTACCGAAGCAATGGATAATCAAAAATAACCCAAGGAGGATGGTTTTCGAGGTGCTTATCATGGAAGGGGATGTTACCAAAAAACCGCTAAAAAATCAGCGGTTGGGGTGTAGTTGTTTTCTATCCTGAGTGATTTGGCCAGCAGAATTTCTTGAGCCAGACAGGCGTCCCTGCTTAGCATGGCTTGGGTACGGCATAACTACATCCCTTGGAGGATTTCACGAATGTGTTCTCCACCGTGCATCCACTGCTTTTCGGTGATGGTAGTCACCCATTGGGATTGCACATTGGCATTGGCTTCTATCCGGCTATCGCCCCAGTACCCCTGCTGGTAAGGAGGTCCCCACAGTCCCTGCACGTCCCAATTTGCATTGATGTAGGTCACGGCTTTGATTGCGTCTTGGTGCTGGGAAATAAACTCGAAGTAGGGGATGAACCAATCTGACCAGACCTCATCGGCGGATACTTTGGTGATGCCCTGCCCGGCGGGTCCGTCCCAAATGGGAGAATGATGGTACTGATATAGGGTGCCGATATGGTACCCTTGAGGGGCGGACTCACAGACCATGACGGGTTTGCCATGGGCTCGGGCAAAATCAATCAGTTCTTTGGCCAGTTCTATCTGGGTAGCCGGGTTATTGCGGCCATTAGTCGGTTTTTCGTGGGCTTGCAGAAACCAGGAGAGGCCCACCCAATCTACATACTCGTCTCCAGGATAGTAAGGGTCCAGCGGTTCATGGCCGCCGTCCAGGATATCATCTACAGGTGAAGTAGCCGACTGCCAAACGAAGGCAACGTTTTGTACCTCCTGGCTACGCAGCAGCTCTACAATATGCTGGAAGGCTGCCCGATAACTATTGGGCTCGTATTGGTTCCAATTCCCGTCAAACTCATAACCGATACGGAGGTAAAAGGGAGTTTCCGGAAACTGGTGAAAGAAGTCTGCCAATTGCATGATCTGGGGATCCAATTCTCCTGCCTGTACTTGGCCCGTTTGGTTGACCATATACAACCCAATCTGAATGGCTGATTTAGGATACTGGCTAGCCAAAGCGTAAGCATCCAATGGGCCACCACCCCAGTCGATGGTTTGGCCGAAGGGCTGGTCTTCCGCGGTAAATCCCAGGCCACCGTAGAAGCCGGGTGTAGTGATGCCCTCCAGGTTTACGTACGTAGCCACCCCTCCTGGTAAGGGACATTCCGCACAGTTTTCTACGTAATCAGCAACCGACTGTAAGTCCTGTCCGATAAACAAAAGAGTTTCCCCGGTAGGGGGTTCCAATGCCGCCAAACCCCGCTCTTGTATGGGCTCAGGGTGCTTCAAATTGCAAGCCATAAGGAATCCGCACAGGAAAAGCATTTTGGGGTGGTTCATAGGGTCTAAGTTTTGTAAAACCGGATTGTATTAAATTTAATCTTTATGCTGCCCTTTCGGGCTTTCTTCCACATCAAAGAGTACCCGCAAGGCTTCTACCAGTGGCCCCTCCTCACCGCGGAGGCAGGCTGCCTTGAGTTGAAGCACGGGTATTTTAAGCACTTTCTGAATTATGTTTTGCGTCATCTCCTCTACCATGGCGTGGTCCTCGGTGGAGAGGTGTTGTAAGTACCTGGACAACTCACCAGCTCGTATCTCTTGCAAGGTTTCCTTTATCTCTTTGATGATGGGGGTAAAGAGCTGCTGCTGTTGCCAATGGTCCAATTCCTTAAGGCCTTCCTCTACTAAACGCTCTACGGCGGGGACGGCCGCCTGTCTGCGCGCCAGTACGGCGTCCGTTTGGGCTTGGATATGATCAACATCCACTACGCGGATGTGCTCAAGTGCACCTACCAGAGGCTCAGCACTCCGCGGCACCGACAAATCAATGATTAACTGAGAGCCTTGGCTGGCACCTAGGGTCTGAGTAGTCAGCAGAGGCTTGGGAGCAGCCACGGTGGAGATAATGATGGGATATTGCCCAGCATGCGCGAGCGCCTCTTGCATAGGGAGGTATTTCACGCCTGTTTCCTGGGCCAGTGCTTTGGCTTTTGTCAAGGTGCGGTTGGCCACGGTGATGGGTCCTGAAAAGTGCTTAACCAAATGCCTGCAAACATCACTGCCCATGGCTCCGGCCCCTAGGATGAGTACCGGCGGTGGGCTCACGTCATGAGCCGCTTTTAAGGCCTCTTGTACTGCTGCATAGGATACGCTAGCGGCTCCAGCGCGAAAATCGGTTTGGTTGACGATGCGCTTTTGGGTAAAAAACAAAGTGTGCATCAACCGATGCAAATAGGTATCGGCCATGCCCAAATCACAACTTCGCTGGTAGGCCTCTTTGATCTGCCCGGCTATCTGCTGATCGCCCAAGATGCTAGATTCGAGCCCAGCACCTACTCTAAATAAATGCTGCGCGGCCACGGCTGTTTCGGGCAGGGCCACAAAGTGTGCTGCCCGTTTATTTGGATGGGAGATACCCTTGGCCAGACACAAGTAGGCAAACAGGTCTGCGGGCGCCAGGGTATCCGAAACCGCATATACCTCCGTACGGTTACAGGTAGAAAGTACCAGGGCTTCTTGTACACCTGCCAGATCTCGCAGGGAGAGAAGTAATAGCTCCTGAGCCGCCGCATCGAGTGCGTAGCGTTCCCGATCAGTAACGGAGGTAGTGCGATGTGATATGCTAATGCCTTGAAAATTCAGTTTCACAGAGCTTCGTTTTTTAGGGAAGACCGCCTGGTTGGTCGTTACCCCCCTCTACAGAGTAGGCGATGTACTTTCTTGGTCTATTCTCATAAAAATGGCTTCTCCATGGTGACGCTTTGGGCGGCCTAATACCCACATGCATTTTAACACCACCCTCAGGGGGTGTAATTCAGACTCCTCAGTCGAGCCCATTCCACATTCCTTTCAGGTGTTTTCCTCACCAGAGGCTTCGATTTGGTTTTCTTCAGCCAAAAATGTCCCCGCCCGCCAGTGACGCGCGGGGATCACGCTATGAACTGAACTACTATTGAATGACCATCAATGATTTGGTGGCCAGATGGCCTTCTTTGTCATTGATCAGGATGAAATACAGACCCGGCTTTAATTCCTGCGAGGACTGGAATTCGGGTTCCCCTTGTAGTAGGTAGGTGACCACCACCCTGCCGGATAGGTCGGCCACTTTCACTTCACCCACGAACCTTTCCGGATTTCCCAGAGTGAAATAGCCGTCGGTGCTGGGGTTGGGATATAGAGAGATGCGCTCGATGCTCAGGTTCAATTCTACCCCTTCTTCCACGATGGTGGGCGAGGTAACCCCCCGGGCCGCCGTACAGCCCGCTGCGGTAGCCTCCGCGGCATCTACCCAACACTGGCCACAGCTTTGGAAACTACGGCAAGGCGGACACTGCAGGCTGATCTGGCTCATGGCCACGGGTGCAAAGCCCACCATGCATAACAGTATGATTGCTAACTTTTTCATGTTCTTTCTTTGCTTTTGGGTGGACTTACAGGCTTTCCAGGAAGGCGATTAGTGCCTCTTTATCCGAATTGCTCATGGCATTATAGGCGGCACGAGAACCGGAGGCTTCCCCTCCATGCGACTGGATAGCTTCTTCCAGCGTGGTGGCTCTACCGTCGTGCATCAGTAGCAGTGCGCGACCGTTGTCTTGTAGCAGCTGGATGTTGCGACCCAAGCCCCACAAAGCGGGTGTTCTGTACGGTGCATCCGTTACGGTGTGCAGTTTCATGTCCGTATAGGGGCGTAGCACAATGCTTCTGAACTCAGCGGGGGCGTCGTTCCGGGTCCTTTGGGTGACGGTGTGACATCCGGCACAACCCGCTTCGATAAACTTCACGTTACCCGTTTGCACCTGTCCGTCGTCATGCGCAGCATAACTACGCGCGGGCACGGAAAGGAATTCCACGTATTTCACCAGCTGATCCAAGTCCTGTGCGCTGATCTGATTGGGATCAGTGGCATCAATCCCGTGATCCTCGGCCAGAGCGTTGATGGACTGCTCGCGTACCGTGCTAGCCCCGCCATCCCAGCGGAAACCTGCCTCACGGCCAGCAATCCATTCTAGGAGGCCTACCCCAATCACCGCAGGCGGTACGCGTGGGCCTCGTGGGGTTTGGTTGACCTCGGACCCGCGACCATCGCGGAAGTGGCAATTACCGCAGGACTCCGTACCAATGGGAGCCACGCCTAGCTCGTTGGCCGCATCGGCCCCATTCACGCGGTGCCGCACTCCGTGGAAGAGATGGTGCCCCTCCAGGAAGTCGTCCACATCGTCTTCATCTTCCAAAGTGATGATGTGTTGGGTGAAGATGGCGTCATGCTCCATTTGCTTGTGCGAGCCAAATCCGGGCAGTACCATGTTCGTGGTGGCGCGGCCAGCAGAGGCATTCCGGGGATCACCAAAGGTGTTGAGCCCCTCACCAATCACATAGTTCTGGAAGGTATTGTAGGTCTGGGCTCCTGAGCCTCCGGTTACGGCGGTGATCTCATAGGTGATGATATTTCCCCATCCCCATTTGCCCGCATATTCGCCTGCTGACTTGGCATAGGTAGGAGGAGAAGCATCTCCTTTTTCCATATAATCGATCCGAATCACGGCGGCGTTGTCTACCCCACCGTGCGGATGCTGCGAATTAGCATCTCCCCGGGTCAGTACCGGATCGATGGTGAGCCCGCTAGCGGCATCGGTAAATACGGTTTCGAACCGATCTAGATTGCGGAGCAAATCCCCGTTGTGCTGGGCATCAAATACGGCCTCGGTAATACCATCTTGTGCGTGAGGATGGCGAAAGCGCATCCAGTTGGCACCGCCACTTACCATGGTGCTGCGGTTATCAGGATCAATGCGTGCACCGGACGTAGTGAATAGCGCTGAGTACACGTAAATATCTCCTGGGTCATCGGTAGTATTGCCTTGCTTCCGGTACCGAACGAAGTAATAGTAGTCTCCCCCCGCAGTACACGGCGTAGGAACGTTGGCCGTTCCGGAAGACAAATCTGCTGAGTAGAATGCTATCTGGTTACAAGAGCAGAAGAACTCAAAATTGGGGTTGCCACCCGACTGAATATCTACCACACTGCCATAGCGTACCCCTACCGAAGCAAGGTCTGTAGATAGGTCAAGAGCAAAACCTTGCCCAGCATCTGCCCCTACTACGGCCGTAGGCAAGGCAGGCTTAGGATACGTCACCAGCGGTATATCTCCGCAGGCATTGGGCAGGCATTCGGTACAGGGGCCACCACAGTCTACTCCTTCCTCGCCTTGGTTTAGAATACCATCCGAACAGGTAGGTGCCGGAGGCCCTTGGGCTATGGTCACACTGCCTAATCCTAGCGGACAGTCTCCTCCTTGCCAACGGGTATACATCTCATAAGTACCTGGGGCCAAACCGCTGATGGTATAGCTCCCCGCATTATCTGCAGCGCTAAAGCCGTAGCTGTTGCCTCCATCCAAGCTGAATTGGATGGTTGACCGGCCCGGTGCATTGTTAAAAGTGAAGGTGATGGTACCGTCGTTATTCCCTTCCTGAGTTTCATGGGTAGCTACTACGGTGGCTTCCGGATTGGGCGTACCATTACATACTACAGCACAGTCCACGCACTCAGGCCCACCACAATCAATTCCCGTTTCCAAGCCATTCATGAGGCCATCATCGCAGGTAGGACAGGCTCCACAATCAGGGCCACCACAGTCTACATCCGTCTCATTTCCGTTCTGCACGCCATCGTTACAGCTAGGTGTTAGCCAGCAGTTGGTCCCCTCTCCTATCGTTCCTTCCACAATCACATTGGGCCCACACTGGATGCCAAAGCTATAGGCCTGGCCTGGGGTCACTTGCACGGGCATCACGTAGAAGTCACCTTCCAAGGTGAAATTGGTGTTGCAACCACTGAAACCAGGACCTGGGCACATATAGCAGGGGGCCCCTAGGGAAACATGAGAGTATAGGTATCCCACTCCACCCACATAGGACCCCCCATAGCCTTCGCACTGGCCTTCCACAATTACCGGTGGGCACGCAACACAATCAGGGCCTCCACAGTCAATCCCCGTTTCATTCCCGTTCTGGATGCCGTCCTCACAGGTAGGATCTGGCGGGGCTACCGTGGCCTTTACCAGGTGCCAGGTACCACTGGGCTGATCCCCATTGGTTTGGCCGGGTGCATTATCACCACTGTAGAAGTAGAGAGGTTCGTTGTTGTAAGTAAGCTGAAGCGTACCGTCACAGCGGCCCACCACTCCAAAAGTACCGTCGAAGCCAGAGCCCAGGGGCCCTATTACGGCAGCATCCAGGCTAGCCACGGTAGCTGGAGGCCAGGTGCTGGCGCATCCGCCTTCACATTGGCTGAAAGGGCCACCATTATCATTGTCCCAGGTATACAGGGTATATCCAGGCTGGGAGGCACCGTTCCCGCCTACTAAGATATCGTCCGAAGCGTTGGCTGCACTGGTTACTACAGGATCAAAGGAGCAACTACCGCAGCTACCGCCGCAGTCTACCCCGGTTTCATCCCCATTTTGTTCCCCATCGGAACAGGTAGGGCAAGCAGTACAAGAGCCACCACAGTCTATCCCGGTTTCGTCCCCATTCTGCATACCATCCGTGCAAGTGGGTCCTCCACCAGTACCCCCTCCATTGAACACGAGTTGGTCTACATTCAGCGCTACATCTCCGCTTTGGTAGACCACCTCAAAGGTAGCCCCTGCCGGTACGCTGGTATTGAAAGTAACGGTGAGATAGCTGCCTACCCAGCCTCCTGAGGCGGGAAAGGCGAGATCGCCCCGGTCTTGTCCGTTCACGAAAATGGAAATACCTCCTGAAAATGCAGAGGCGTAGGAGATATCCACGCTGGTAGCTTCGGGCACATTGCTGAGCCGAAACCCAGCCCCCACGCTGGAAATATAGGCTACCCCTTGGCCCCCGGAGGCGGCAACGTCGTTGTAGTACTGAGCACTACCTAGTAGT
>JBCBHI010000166.1:0-8244 GCA_038525885.1 Bacteroidota bacterium | reverse complement strand
AAAGAGTTATTTACTGACATACAAACCGAAGCGGAAGCATCAATCTTTGAGATCTCTTCCATCGCCAAGACATACGAAACCGTGTCCATACCGCCTCCACCGTACTTGGGATCTACCATCATGCCCATAAAGCCGAGCTCACCCATCATCTTTACCTGTTCCGCAGGGAAAGTCTGCGTATTGTCCCGCTCAATCACCCCTGGCAGCAATTCCTTTTGGGCAAAATCTCGGGCTGCATCGCGCACCGCAATTTGCTCTTCGGTTAGTTCGAAATCCATGTTTCGTATCCTCTTTAATTAATTGAAAGTTTCTGTGAAAACGATTGCGAAGGTAGCCAATTTGTATAATTTTTCCTTGGATAGTATGCATAAATAACAAATATGACCGCCTGTCCACATCACCTCAATAATGGGTTTGAGTAACTGAATTGTTTTGGAGAGAAGAAACGGAGTCAAAACCCAGCAGAAGGCTCAATAAAAAGGCCGAAGCTCATCAGAACTTCGGCCTTGAAACTATAGGTGGCAATGAATTTAGTCATCCATGCCCAAAAACATCATTACGTAATAGAGCAACCAGACCAGGCTACCTACTGCGGCCACTACATAGGTGAGAGCGGCCCAGCGTAGGGCATCTTTGGCCATGCCATATTCAGAGGAATTCACAATCCCTCGTTGCTCTATCCAGGCAAGAGCTCGCCGACTGGCATCAAACTCCACCGGTAGCGTAATCAAACTGAACAAAGTCATGACGGTATACACCCCAATAAAAAGAAGCATTACCCACTGGATGGGCATGTTGAACAGGAAGAAACCACCAAAAAGCATGGCTATGAAAAGGAAATTGAGAATCCGCCCGGCCACGGCCTGTAAAGGCACCATGGCCGATCGAAATTCCAATGGCCCATAAGCGGTGGCATGTTGCACGGCATGGCCACATTCATGAGCCGCAATAGCCGCGGCGGCGGCACTACGTCCGTGGTATACTTCCTCACTTAAGTTGACTGTCTTTTGTCCCGGATGGTAGTGGTCAGTCAACTTACCTGGCACACAGGTGACCTCTACATCATATATTCCGTGAGACTGCAGCATCTGATGGGCCACCTCGGAACCGCTCAGTCCACTGGAAAGACCAATCTGAGAATACTCTCTAAATTTTGATTTCAGCCGTTGCTGAATAAACCAACTTACTCCAAGCAGGAGAAGAAAAACAATAAACATTTTGGCTACTGTTGTTTTAGACCTTGAATTTTTTGAACCAGGGCCGTAGTAGATCTGCCTTCTACAAAGGCAATGGTTTCCACTACGCCACCTTTATCTAAAACAACATCTGCACCCACTATAGTTTCCAAGGTATAATCACCGCCCTTTACTAGCACATCTGGCGACAGAAGCTGGATCAATTCTAGCGGAGTTTCTTCCCCAAACAACACCACGGCATCTACACATTGTAAAGCTGCCATCACACGGGCGCGGTCTTGCTCGTTTACCAAGGGCCGGGAAGGGCCTTTTAGGCGGGATACAGATTGGTCCGTGTTTAGCCCCACAATCAGCCGGTCACCCTTAGCCCGGGCCTTTTCCAAGTAGTCCACATGACCTAGATGGAGGATATCAAAACAGCCGTTGGTGAAAACCACGCGCTCACCGTTCTGTTGCCAGATATTACGAGCCTGCTGAGCTTGAGTCCAGCTCATTAGCTTCTGTTGGGAGGGGAGTATTGACATGGCGGGGAATTAATAGTCCGAGCAATAGTGCGATAGAACCTACCACGATCACGATGACAGTATGGGAGGTATGCAGAAGAGCAGCCAGCGCAATGCCATCTTCGGTGGCAATATTATAAATGAGGAGGAAATTGGCTACCAGGAAGTGGTATGCCCCAAAACCACCCTGCACCGGGGCTGCCATTCCAAAACCGCCCACCACTAGCACGGCAAGTCCTTCTGAAAGCCCCAACTGAGAGGTAGCAGGGTAGGCGATAATAACTAGGTAGGTCATTAGGAAGTAGCACAGCCACATCAGAAAGGTGGCCGCCCAAAACTGTACAGGCCGGTTCAGATTCCGAATGGAAACAATACCCTCAACAAACTTGAGAACAACGGGCTCAACTTTTCGATAAAGCGGGTGTTTGGCCAAAACGGCTCGGCCACCGCCTTTGAAAAACCACCACAGAAGTGCTAGCCCGGCCACTGCACAAAGGCCCAGTACTATCCAGATTCCTGCCGAAAGGTTAATCGATTGCCCTTTGGCCAAAAGCTGTTCGCGGAAAAAGCCCAATACATGGGAAAACTCAAGGCACAGTACAATACCAGCTATAGCTAGGATGGATAGAACATCCAGCAGCCGCTCCATAACCACGGTACCAAAGCCAGTAGCTACGGGTACTCCCGCTTTACGGTCTAAAAAGGCACAGCGGGCCACTTCCCCTAACCTTGGGATGGCCAAATTGGCGATGTAGCCAACCAATACAGCCAACAGGGTACGACCCACAGGTGGGCGATAACCCAAGGGTTCAAGCAGGAGATTCCAACGGTACGCACGTACCCAATGGCTGAAAAGCCCCAGAGCGAGTGAGATCCCGATAAGATACCACTCTACACCAGCTATTCTGCTTACGATATCCTCCCATGACTGCTTGCGAAACACCCAATATAACAAGGCCACTGCGGCCAACAAGGAAATCAAATATTGGATGATTTTCCTTAGCCGCTTAGGGGAGGAAGAGGACATTAAACCTCGTTGTTTTCAGAAGGAAAAATAAGGGTAGGCTTAAAGGACTTGGCCTCTTCAAAATCCATAGACGCATAGGAGATAATGATGACGATGTCCCCTACCTGGACCAAACGTGCCGCAGGTCCGTTCATGCAAATTTCTTTGCTGCCACGTTCGCCTTTGATCACGTAGGTTTCCAAACGGGCACCATTATCAATGTTGACCACCTGAACTTTCTCATTTTCAATAATATTCGCAGCGTCCATCAGGTCCTCGTCGATGGTAATCGACCCAACGTAGTGCAATTCTGCTTGAGTTATTTTGCACCTATGAATTTTGGACTTGACTACTTCAATGTTCATGATTTTCGAATGGCCCTTTATAGTTGTAAAAACTGTACTCAAATAGATAGGTTGTCAATTAACCTTACACCTCCTACCCACGCAGCTATACACAACGATGTGGGTTCAGAAGAGTTCAATTGACTGATGGATTGTAGTGTATTAGAATGTACAATCTCAAAATATTCTAAGTTGATATCAGGATGTTCTCCCAATTGAGCCCGTACCCACTGCCCTACATTCATGACCTTTGTACCCTCCAACAATTGCTGGCGGGCTTGCTGAAGGTACTCATACAGTTGGGTGGCTGTTTTCCTGGCGGCAGGACTCAATCGCGCATTTCGGCTTGACATGGCCAGGCCATCCGCTTCCCTTACTATTGGTACCCGTACCAGCTCCACCGGGAACATGAGGTCTTCTACCATCTGCCGGATGATGGCAAACTGCTGTAAATCCTTTTGCCCAAAGTACGCACGGGTTGGCCCTACCAAATGAAGCAGCTTGGCCACCACAATACCTACTCCGTTGAAATGGTCGGGCCGTTGTACTCCTTCCATGACTGCTTCTAGTGGCCCAAACCGTAAGGACATGGTAGCAGGCTTGGGGTACATCATTTCGTCCGAAGGAAAGAAAAGGGCTTCACATCCGGCTTCGGCCAGCATATCCCGATCCCTATCCAGTTCACGAGGGTACTTTTGCAAATCCTCCGGATCATTGAATTGGGTAGGATTTACATAGATACTACAGATGGTAATGTCGTTTTCTTTGCGGGAAGCTTCAATCAAACTGAGGTGGCCTTGGTGCAGTGCTCCCATGGTGGGGCAGAAACCAATGGACCTGCCTGCTCGGCGGTGGTCTGTCATGGCAGACTGCAAAGAAGCTACATCGGCATAAAACTGCATGATCCCATTGGCTAAAGGGCCGCAAAACTAAGGGTATGTGAGGTAAATATCTTGAAAAACGAAGGGTTTTTCGTACTTTTGTACCTCAATTTCCAGAAGAAATCAAATCCCTTACGAATATGTCTAAGCTTCGTGTACTTTATGTAGCCAGTGAGATCAATCCCTTTCTACAAACATCCGAAGTTGCCGATTTTGTCCGTAAACTCCCTCAAGCTATGCAAGAGCGTGGTATGGAGATTCGGATCCTGGTACCTCGGTTTGGGCTGATCAACGAGCGTAAGAACCGGTTACATGAGGTTGTACGTTTATCGGGCATCAATATCTCGGTAGGCGATGAAGAAAAGCCATTAACTATTAAGGTGGCTTCCATCCCTAATGCAAAATTGCAGGTCTACTTCATTGACAATGAAGATTACTTCCATCGCAAGTCGGTTTTCCATGATAAAGACGAGAAGTTTTTTGAGGATAATGACGAGCGTGCGATTTTCTTCTGCAAGGGTGTATTGGAAACGGTGAAGAAACTGGGATGGGCTCCTGACGTGGTACACTGTAATGACTGGATCACTAGTTTGATCCCATTGTACCTGAAGACGACCTATAAGAACGATCCGATTTTCAAGAATACTCAGACCATTTTCACCGTTTACAACAACGAGTTTTCTCACAAGTTTGACGGAAGCTTGATGGAGAAGGTGAAGATGATTGATATCGAAGATAGCATGTTGACTCCACTAGAGTCGGCAGATTTCCAAGGATTCATTAAAATTGGCGCTCATTACGCAGATGCGGTTATCAAAGCAGGTGAAGAATTCAGCGAAAGCCTTACACAACTCTTTAGTGAGTTCAGTGGCGACAAAAAAGTGGACACGATTGAAAAGGACGACGACTTTACGGAATCGTACTACAATCTATACAATGAATTGGCGGGTTAATTCCCTGATGCCGGCAGGGTTCCTGTCGGCACTGATTGGCTTTTCTGCCTGCCAAACTCTCCCTGAAATTGATTCTCCCGTTGGCCCCGATAGAGATCTTATCGGGGTTAACTATGTGGAGCTTTCCCTTCCCTCTCAACTGGTTCAGATAGACTCCTTTAGTACTACCAACACGGGTAGATTACTGGTAGGAAACTACCGGGATGCTGAGTTGGGCACCGTACAGGCTACTTCGTACGTACGGATGGCGCTAGAAACTCCTGATCCTGTGGTGAAGGCAGACGCATCTATAGATTCCATGGTGATCTACTGGGATGTAAATTATGTTGCGGCCCGGCAAGAGGTCACTCACAACCAGAATTTCTCGGTTTATCTGATAGACGATCAAGAATCTATCGATAATGGGGTCATTTATTATGGCAGCTCTTCCTTGACAAAAGGTGATCTGCTGGGTTCTGGTGCCATCTCCGTAGATAGGTCGAAGGAGGATACAGTGTATTCTATTACGCTGGAGAATACCTGGGGCGATGAGCTACTGGCAAATATGATTTCCCAGGACGCGGTATTTAAGAATACCACCGAATTTAATGAGGCCTATAAAGGGTTGATTTTTGAGTCGGATCTGGGTAACGAAGTTGCTATTGGGGTCAATAACTCCACCGAAACGGAATCCAGGCTGGCCCTATTTTTCAGTTCTCCTGGTGATACGGTATCCAAGAGATACGATCTCATTTTTAGCGGGAACTCCGTCCGTGGATTTCATCAGCTTACCCTCGGAAAAGATGGTACTGCGGTAGGATCCATCATGGATACGTATACGCCTGTAGATGGTGGCGGTAGGATTCTGGCAATGGCCGGAGCAGGCTACGCAACTTTGCTCGATTTGGATGAGTATCGCAATTATTTTGATACGGTCCCTCCCAATTTGATAAACTATGCGGACCTATATATGTCCGATGTGGAGGAAACCGATCTAGGAAATAACCTAGAGAGTATCCGCTTTTATGTGACTGGGAACGACGGAAGATTTGTTCCTGCCATCTTTAGCGATAGCGCTTTATCCAATATAAACCCTCCAAAAGGGATATATGACCCAATAAACCCGCAAGTCCCGACTCAGGCATCGGATATTGTTTATTTCCTGCCAGAGTTCGACGATTCCACTGCGACCTATTCGGGTCCCATTACTCCATTTTTACAATTGGTAGCGGATAGTACCATTGTGGAACCAAAATTGTTAATACTACCGTTAGCGGTGGGTGCAAGTTTACGTACCATGAAACTTGATGAAGCAGATTTCAAGCTTCGCATCTACTATACGAATCCTAACGAATAGTACTATACACGTCTAAATACACGAATTATATGTGTGGCATTGTAGCTTATGTAGGTCATCGGCAAGCACATCCGTTGATCGTCAAAGGGCTGAAACGCTTAGAATACCGGGGTTACGATAGTGCCGGTATCGCGCTTCTCAATGATGGACTAAACGTCTATAAGAAGAAGGGGAAGGTTTCAGATCTAGAAGGTCACCTGAAGGATCAAAAGAATCTCAGCAGCACGATTGGAATTGGACACACCCGTTGGGCCACCCACGGAGAACCCAATGATGAAAACGCTCACCCCCATTACTCAGCCTCTCAAAATTTGGCCATCATCCACAACGGGATCATAGAGAACTATGCATCTCTGAAGCAGGAACTGGTCAACAAAGGACACGTATTTGAGTCAGAAACTGACTCTGAGGTGTTCATTCATTTCATTGAAGACATCCGAATGAATAACGACCTTCCTTTGGAGGAAGCTGTTCGGTTGGCTTTGACTAAGGTGGTGGGTGCTTATGCCATCGTGATCATGGATAAGGATGATCCCGAAATGCTCATAGCAGCCCGTAAGGGTAGTCCCCTGGTAATAGGACTAGGCAAGAATGAGTTCTTCCTGGCCTCAGATGCCACCCCTATTGTAGAATACACTAACGAGGTGGTGTATCTCAACGATTACGAGATTGCCACCATCCGGAACGGAATTCTGGATATCCGGAATACCGATGATATCGCCACTAGCCCCTACATCACTACATTGGAGCTTGAGCTAGAGGCGATCGAAAAAGGTGGATATGATCACTTTATGCTCAAGGAGATTTTTGAGCAACCCCGTTCCATTAGTGATTGTATGCGCGGCCGCCTGAATGCCGCCAAAGGGCATCTGGTGCTTGGAGGAATCCGTGAATACGCCAACAAGTTGGAAAATGCGGACCGGATCATCATGGTTTCCTGTGGTACTTCCTGGCACTCTTGCCTGGTAGCTGAGTACTTCATTGAAGAGTATTGCCGGATACCTGTAGAAGTAGAATATGCTTCTGAGTTCCGGTACCGTAATCCGATCATTAATGAGGGCGACGTGGTAATTGCCGTTTCTCAATCAGGGGAAACTGCCGATACCTTAGCAGCTATGGAGCTGGCTAAATCAAAAGGCGCGATCATCTTTGGTGTCGTAAATGTAGTGGGCTCGTCTATTGCCCGTACCTCGCATGAGGGTGCCTACACGCACGCAGGCCCTGAAATTGGGGTGGCTTCCACCAAAGCGTTTACCGCTCAGTTGACGGTTCTGTTTATGATGGCCCTGCAAGTGGCCCGTAAAAAGGGAACCATTACGGACTCTCGCTTCCACGAGTTGCTGGTGGAGATGGAGCAGATCCCCAATAAGGTAGAAGAGGTGCTGAAAACGGCCCTCCAGATCGAAGCCATTGCGGATACTTTTAAGGATACTTCTAACTTCCTGTACCTGGGTCGTGGATATAATTTCCCAGTGGCCCTAGAGGGTGCTTTGAAACTGAAGGAAATTTCTTACATCCATGCTGAAGGGTACCCTGCGGCTGAGATGAAGCACGGCCCCATTGCCCTGATTGATCAGGAAATGCCGGTAGTATTCATCGCCACTCGAGATAGCTCGTATGACAAGGTAGTTTCCAACATTCAGGAAGTAGTGGCTCGTAAAGGCCGGGTGATTGCCGTGGTGACGAAGGGAGATTCTTTGATTCCTAAAATGGCTGAGTTTGTGATTGAGGTGCCTCATACGGACGAAAGCCTTATGCCTTTGGTATCAGTAATTCCTTTGCAATTATTGAGCTACCATATTGCCGTAATGCGTGGCTGTAATGTGGACCAGCCCAGGAACTTGGCTAAGTCTGTGACGGTAGAATAATCTACCTGAATCATATACTAAAAAAGCCGGGCTTAGGTCCGGCTTTTTTCATTTCTGCTGTTCTGTGTTTTCCTTCAAATACTCATGAATTAGGTCATATCCATTTAGTGTTTTAGGAATTAGAAACCACTGTGGATCATCCAAAGCTCTCCGGATA
>JBCBHI010000165.1:0-8281 GCA_038525885.1 Bacteroidota bacterium | reverse complement strand
GGATACGTCTTCTATTCAGGCTTTTACAATCCTGAAACAGAACTTTGGTGCCCGGCCAATATTGATTGGCCTCGCGACATGGAAAATGCCTTCCCTTCCCTGGTCAATGTAAACTCTTGGTACCAGCAGTTTACGTCCATTTCCCTGGAAAACCCAAGTTACTATGATGGATACACCGAGGTGATTGAT
Source organism: Bacteroidota bacterium (assembly GCA_038525885.1). Classification (GTDB taxonomy): domain Bacteria; phylum Bacteroidota; class Bacteroidia; order Cytophagales; family Cyclobacteriaceae; genus DMST01. The sequence goes on along the minus strand of JBCBHI010000165.1, from coordinate 8,092 downwards.
ATCCTAGCTAACCAAAGAAGAGTGGATACTGATGGGTCAGAGAACTTTGCTAAAGGGTATAGTTATAATTTCTAAGGACTATCTCTAACGAACAAAATATGGGCCCCAATTCGGGGCCTTTTTTAGTACTTATACTTGTCTCCCCAGAGCGCTTTTAGCCGCTTACGCATATCCTCTTCCCTAGCATTTTTACCAGGATCATAGAAAATGGTCCCTTGAATCTCCTCTGGTAAAAACTCCTGTTGCACAAAATTGCCAGGGAAGTCATGACTGTATTTGTATCCCTTACCGTAGCCTTGCTCCTTCATTAGCTTGGTAGGAGCATTGCGAATGGCCATTGGGACCGCCAAATCTCCGGTTTGCTGGACTAGTTGTTGGGCCTGGTTGATGGCCATATAGGCGGCGTTGCTTTTTGGGCTACTGGCAAGGTAAGTAACGCATTGGCTTAGAATGATGCGGGACTCCGGGTAGCCGATCACTTGTACTGCCTGAAAGCAATTCGTGGCGATAACCAGCGCAGTAGGGTTGGCGTTGCCTATGTCTTCCGCGGCTAGTATCACCAGCCGCCGGGCTATGAATTTAACGTCCTCACCCCCTTCAATCATTCTGGCCAGATAGTACACCCCAGCATTGGGATCGCTCCCGCGGATGCTTTTGATAAACGCGGAGATGATGTCATAGTGCTGCTCCCCGTTTTTGTCATACTGGGCTACCCGGGCCTGGGCCACCTGCACCACCTTGTCGTCGGTGATTTCCGCTGGGTCCTCGGGTAGGTTGTCTACTACTAGCTCAAACAGGTTCAATAACTTGCGCGCATCTCCACCCGAAATATTGAGTAGCGTACGGTGCTCCTTGATTTCTATGGTGCGCTTGCTGAGCTGCTCGTCCTTTTCCATAGCCGTACGGAGCAGTTCCAAAAGGTTTTCCTCGGTAAGCGCCTTCAGGGTATACACTTGGCTACGACTGAGCAATGCCGAGTTTACCTCAAAGCTTGGGTTCTCGGTAGTAGCCCCAATTAAGGTTATAACGCCCTTTTCCACAGCTCCCAACAGGGCGTCCTGTTGCGCCTTATTGAACCGATGGATCTCATCAATAAACAGAATGGTTCGGCCTCGGCCACTCGCGGCACGGGTAATGACCTCTCGCACGTCCTTTACACCCGAGCTGATGGCACTCAAGGTGTGGAAGGGCGCCTTTACGGAGTTGGCGATGATATTGGCAATGGTGGTTTTCCCTACTCCCGGAGGCCCCCACAGAATCATACTCGGCACCTGTCCGGCCCGTATGGCTAGTCGCAATACTCCATCTGGGCCTACTAAGTGTTCCTGACCAATGAGGTCGTCCAAGGTGGTGGGCCGCATCCGTTCGGCCAAAGGGCGATTCTGCTGAAAAAGTGTACTCATGGGATTCGAGTATACCAAATTCTGCCAATTCCAGTTCCCTTGTCTATAAAAAAGTAGGTGAGGGTAGTATCTCTTACCTCTTAGATCACATTTACTTCCGGCAGCAATGATATCTGGAATTTTTCGGCTACCGAGGCTTGAATGTCTTGGGCTAGCTGCCAGATTTCAGCACCCTTGCCTCCGCCATGATTCACTAATACCAGGGCCTGTTTGTTATGTACTCCTATAGAGCCTCTTCGTTGGCCTTTCCAACCGGCTTGTTCTATGAGCCAGCCCGCCGGTACTTTCACCTGATTGTCCGGCTGACTATAGCCGGGTACTTTGGGGTATTTTGCTCGCAAGGCGTCGAAGGCCACCTGATCGATGGTGGGATTCTTGAAAAAACTACCCGCATTGCCTATCTGTGCCGGATCGGGCAGCTTGCTTTGCCGGATGTGGATCACGGCTTCGCTTACGGCTTTGAGGGTGAGCTCGGATATGCTTCGTTCCTTCAGAATGTCACGGATGGCCCCGTAGTCTGTGCGAAACTGAGGAATCTTGTTTAGGCGATAGGTAACGCCCGTAATGAGGTATCGGCCCTTGCCTGCATGTTTGAAATAGCTCTCGCGGTAACCAAACTGGCATTCTGCATGGGTGAATAGTTTGGTATGTCCGGTTTCCATATCAATGGCTTCCAGGCATTCAAATACCTCCTCCTGTTCTACCCCGTAGGCCCCAATATTTTGCATAGGTGCGGCCCCAACGGTGCCTGGGATCAAACTCAGGTTTTCAATACCAGCATATTGGTTACGGATGCAGTACTGCACAAAGGCATGCCAGTTTTCCCCGGCACCCACGCGCAGCCATACATGCTCGGGGTCTTCGTCTATCTTCCGGATTCCCCCTAGGCGGTTGAGCAATACCAGACCGTCAAAGTCCTGAGTAAACAACACATTGCTACCTCCCCCTAGTATGAGCCTACGTTCTTCTTTCCACTGTGGGAGATCCATAATCTCCTGTAAATGATGCGGTTGGGTGATTTCTAACCCGTATCTGCCGGAAGCCTCCAAGCCAAAGGTGTGATACGGTTTCAAGGAGACATGTTCGCGTAGCTGCATGGAGGGCAAAGGTAGAAGGCTAGCCTGATTAATCGGCAAAAATCTTTACCCGTTGCGACAGGCTACGCACCGCCAGAATGAACAAGATCGCGGCTCCGGTATAGATCATCGCTTGGGTCCATTCGTGGAGTATCCACTGACCAATGGCGAAAAGGGAGGAATACACCAAGCCTATGCCCGAAAGCCACATGAGGAGTAAGGTGCCCATTCTTTTGCCGTTAAACTTAGCCTTGGGGTCTACGCCACTCCACCAGCCGTCGGGCCGGATACGTTCGTAGAAATTCTTGAGTGTCTGTGGGTCTTCTGGTGGAGTGAGAAGGGTTACTACAATCCAGGAGACGGTAGTCACACCCACAATGAAGAAAAAGCTAACTGGGAACTCCAGGTGCAGCACATACCGGCTAATCACTAAGGCTACCAGCGGGGATGCCGTGGCAATGATCTCACTCCAGGCATTGACCCGCCACCAATACCAACGCAGGATGAGGACCAAGCCTAGTCCGGCGGCGGCCTCAATGATGAACTCCCAGGCACCACTTACCGAGGTCATGAAGGGAGTGATGGATAAGGCAACCAGCATCACTAGCAGGGTGCCCACTCTGGAGGCATTTACAAGCTGTTTGTCGGTGGCTTGAGGCCGGATAAACCGGCGATACAGATCATTGATTAGATAGCTGGTACCCCAGTTGAGCTGGGTGCTGATGGTACTCATATAGGCAGCAAAGAAAGCTACTAGCAACAAGCCTTTTAAGCCCGAGGGTAGAAAGTCTCTCATGGCATATACGTACCCAAGCTTAGCGTCCTCTGCGGGTAGATTGGGGTACAATACCAGCGCGCACAAGGCTACAATAATCCAGGGCCAAGGGCGCAAGGCATAGTGCCCAATTTGGAAAAACAAGGAGGAGTAGATGGCATTCTTTTCATCCTTGGTGCTCATCATTCGCTGGGCTACGTACCCGCCACCGCCAGGTTCGCTGCCTGGGTACCAACTAGCCCACCATTGCATCCCGATATATGCCAGAAAGCTACCCAGCCCCAGGGCCAGTGTGCCAGCTCCACCTTCGCCTATAGAGGGGAAGAAGTTGAGGGTGCCCTGCGGCAAGCGTGATTTGAGCTGCTCCACTCCACCAATCTCAGGACTATTGAGCACGATGACCGCTAAAATGATACAGCCAGACATGGCTACCAGAAACTGAAGGAAATCAGTAAACACTACGCCTATCAAGCCGGAAAGAGAGGAATAGATGGCTACGAGGGCCATGGCTGCGGTGAGGTACCAAAACATCTCTTCCTGCGGGATCTCAAAAAAGACTTCTAGCAGGCTGGATAAGGCCAAGTTGACCCACCCGATAACCACGCAGTTGAGAAAAACACCGAAATAAATGGCCCGGAAACCCCGAAGAAACCGAGCGAGCGGGCCACTATAACGTAGCTCTATCAATTCCAGATCTGTAAGGATGCCCGCTCTGCGCCAGTAGCGGGCAAAGAAAAAGGTAGTAAGCATACCACCGGCCAGCATGTTCCACCAAAGCCAGTTGCCCGCAATACCACTTGAAGCTACCAGCTCTGTCACGGCCAGGGGAGTATCAGCGGCAAAAGTGGTAGCTACCATACTAATGCCAGCCAGCCACCAAGGCATATTGCGGCCGCCCAAGAAGAAACTATCTACATTGCGGCTAGCGCGTTTTGAGAAATAAAGACCGATTGCCAAGGAGATCAGCACAAAGCCAATCATGATCCCGTAGTCGAGTGAGGTGAGCGTCATACTAGTGGTTTTGCCGAAAACTATGCTACCTATCTGGGTTTTCAAAATTTGTGATTTCGCAGTAAACTGTACTACCCATCAACCGTTATATTTGGATACGTTCAGTTGGTACTAATACCCATCCCATGTCCATCCCCTATCAGCAGTTCTATCAGTTGTCTGATACTCCCATGTGTGTGCTGGATTCCCAAGGAAAATTCGAATCCCTCAATGCCGCCTTTATGCAGTTGATTGGCGATAACGGAGAAGTCAAAAAACATCTGGAGGACTGGTGGTTGCCTAAAGAGCGTCCCTTACTAAAGTCCGTATTGCAAAGCCAGAGCCAAGTAGCTAGGACCATCTGGGCCACCTTGGTTCCGTCAAAAGGCCGCCCGGCCAAGATGCAGTGGCAAATTGTACACCTGCCCAATACAGACCACTTTTTTGTGGAAGCCCACGCATGGGCGAGTAGCTTACTGAGGTCAGGGGAGGGGGACCCTTTAGTGCCTCAGGACCTCCGGGATAACCTAAAGGCTACCCACACTCTCATTACTTTCCAAGAGCTGATCAGTGATGCAATTCACAAACTGGCAGATTCCTTGTCGGACGCTAACTATGTGGTGGCCTTACATGATCCTGAAACCGCGGAATATGTATACGTATCGCCTGGTATTGAAGAATTGGTAGGTTTCAAGGCTTCCACGCTGTATGGCAAAACGCCCTATTCGTTCTTCCATGAGGGCGATTTGAGCAAACTGGCCCACGACCACCGCAACAAACAGAAGGGCGAAGACCCTAACCAGACGCTTAAGTTTCGCCGAAGGATGCCGGATGGTAACTACCGCATGAGTGAGTCTGTAAGTAGGCCCGTTACCGACCACGAAGGCAATGTGATTTTCATTGTGAGTATCACCCGGGACGCCGAGGGAGAAGACTAAGTGAAGTTTTTTTGCGTTGGGTGCAACCCCTCATCCTGATTCTATATCCTTGGGGTGAATGAAAAATTGGAAGCTATTCTTCTCGCTTTTTTGGGCACTCCCACTCTTGAGCTTTGCCCATAATCCAGAGCAAGACACCGAACTGCGTTCACTTTCCCCTTTCACTGAGGTGAAGGCCTCTAGTGGGGTCAACGTAAAACTTACCCCTGGTTTGCATCCTGAGGTTAGGGTAAGTGTTGGGAGGCGCGGTAGGTTGAGTGGTGTGAAAACGGAAGTTTCAGGACGAACCCTTCGGGTGAGTGCTTCTAACTCCATGGACTTGTCTCAGGTTGAGGTGGAGGTTTTTTATCAAGAGCTAACTTCTTTGCGCGCCTCTTCTTCCGCCTCTATACTAGGGGAGGAATTTATCGTTGCCGATAAGTTTCTGGTGGATGTATCCTCCTCAGCCCGGGTACAAGCCAAAGTGCAGGCAGATGAAGTGAAACTAGATTGCTCAAGTACTGCAGGAATTCAACTGGAGATAGAGGCTGACCAAATATTTGCAGAAGGTTCTAGCACGGCTGGCTTAGTACTATCAGGGCAGGCACAACGGTTTGTGGGGGTGGTCTCTTCCGGTGCGGAAATAAAAGGGTACAACCTGACGGTTGAGCAGGCTATTCTGGATGTGAGCTCGGGTGGTAACATAGAAATCAGCGTAACGGAAAGGCTGGAGGCAGAAGCGAGTAGTGGGGGTAGTATCCGCTACAAAGGACAGCCCAGCAATACATTTTTGAAGCCCCGGAGTGGAGGCTCCATCAAATCAAGGAATTAATTGACTCAAAATAGGACAACAAAAATGAAGAATGTAAAATCAATCCTGGCTGCCACGGCCATCACGGTAGGTCTTGGATTTGCTGCACAAGCGCAAGATACCGAAACACGTAATTTGGGCTCTTTCTCTAAGGTGTCAGCACAAGAGGGCATAGAGGTGACTCTAAAGAAAGGCAACACTAACTCAGCAGTGATCACCGCTAAACGGATCGATCTGGACGAGGTGTTGCTAGACGTCAACGGTAGCACCCTAAAGATTCACCTTGAAGGCAACCGACATAACAATGTGAATGTGGAAGTAGAGGTCACCTTTAGCGGTGATTTGGAAAGTATACATTCCTCATCGGCTTCTTCTATCACCTGTAACGATTGGCTGAAAGCGAGCGAATTTGATGTGGACGTTTCCAGCTCAGGGCAGATCGATATTAAAGTAGAGGCTGATGAAATTAGTGTGGATGGAAGTAGTGCTGGCTCTATTGACATGGAGGTGAAAGCCGATGAAATCGAGGTGGATATGAGCAGCGCTGCAGGAATCACCTTAAGCGGAACGGCCAATGATTTGGAAGTAGACGGAAGCAGTGCTGGTGAATTGAGGGCGTTTGACTTGGAGGCCAAAGATGGGGACATATCCTTGGGAAGCGGTAGCACGGCTAAGGTCAGCGTAAGTGATAATATGCGTGTTCGGGTTTCCAGTGGAGGTTCTGTACGCTACAAAGGAAGCCCTCGGATGGATATGAGTACCAGTAGTGGAGGTACGGTGAAACGCGGATAATACTTCCCCTACCTATCATATTGAAAAAGGCTGCCCATAGGGTAGCCTTTTGTTATTTACACTCCTTAGACCCTTACCTTACTCTTTGCGGTGGGTTGACTTACCAGAAAAACACCGAAGAAGATAAGGGTAGTACACCCTACCGTGGTCCAGGTAAGTGTGTCCTGCCCGATACTGATAGCTACCAAGGAAGCAATGACGGGTTGCAGATAGATGTAATACCCCACCAGACTACTAGTAACATACTGCAACGCTTTGGCATTGAGCAGGTAGGCAAAGAAGGTAGTACCGATAATGATGTAGCTAAGGCCTAACCAGGCTTGTGTGGGCAGGGTACTCCAATCGATGCTGAAGAATTCGTTACCGCCCACAATCCAAATGAAGGGTAGGCCCATCAAAAAGATCCACTTGACTACCGTCTCCGGTTGATACCGGGCCATAAGGGGTTTTACAAAGATGAGATAGAGCCCGTAGCTGGTAGCGTTGCCTAAGATCATTAGGTCTCCCACAAACGTATCGCTGCTAAAGGAGATTTCCCCCTTACTGATAAGTAGCAGGGCTCCGGTAAACCCAATGGCCATGCCCGCGATTTTCTTCCACGTGAGGGCCTCTTTTAGGATAATCGCCGACAGGCCGAGCACTATGACGGGATTAGCCGTCATGATGACGGAAGCATTGATGGGGGAGGTAAGGCTAAGTCCTTTAAAGAATAATAGTTGGTTGGCTGCCACCCCAAAAATGGCTGAACGGAGAAAGAACCAATAGTCTCGCCGGTGCTGTACCTTCTCTTTTACGAATAGGCCATGATATACCCAGAAGAGAATGCAGGCTATACTAGCTCGCACTACCACTAACCCTAGGGCGGGTAGGTATTCCGGGGTGACCATTTTGCCTACACTGTAGTTGACCCCGTATATGATGCCTACGATGAGCAATAGAATATGAGCGTACCGGGTTTTCCGCATGCGCGCAAAGAAAACCAATGCAGAGTCAACGAGCTAATGAGCCGGTCAGTTAATACAGCCGAGAGATAATCAGGAAATGGACTAATGGCGTGGAATGTCATGTAGCGGGCCCAAGGGACCGGACTACTCGCTGGCTCATACCATTCATATTCTGCCTGCTTCCGCCACCTCTGCAAACGATAGTTTGGCTAAGGGTAAAAAAGGGCCGAAATCCACCCGAATAAGGGCCTTTTTACCCTCAAAATTGAAATCGTCAACCGTTTTCATGGTCCAAAAGATGGCTTATAAGTGTACGCGGTGAATTTCGGCCCTTTTTTACCCTTAGCCAAACTATCGTTTGCAGAGGTGGCGGAAGCAGGCAGA
>JBCBHI010000164.1:0-8293 GCA_038525885.1 Bacteroidota bacterium | reverse complement strand
CAGGAGTTCTTCAGAAATCCTCTTTAACCGCGCCTCGGTATACCTCATCGCGGCAGGGGAATCTCCATCTATTGAGCCAAAGTTTCCCTGACCATCTACCAATGGGTATCTGAGGGACCACTCTTGCGCCATTCTGACCAAAGTGTCATACACTGCCGTATCACCATGAGGGTGATACTTACCGAGAACATCTCCTACGATTCTCGCACACTTCTTATAAGGTCTATTGTAGTTAACACCAAGTTCATCCATCCCGTAAAGGATTCTCCTGTGAACTGGTTTCAATCCGTCTCTAACATCAGGCAGGGCCCGTGAAATGATTACGCTCATCGAATAATCGATGTAGGCTCCCCGCATCTCATCCTCAATATTGATGGGAATAATGGTTTGCCCTCCTTCTGAGGGTAGCTCTTCGTTTGGATTTTCCTTATCTCCGTCTGCCATGAATCAGCTAATCAACTGCCACTTTTGCTAAAAAATCAGCGGGCAATTTAATAAAACTTAGCTGATAATTCGGAGTCCGAAAAACTAATTTCTACGCCTAAACTGCCACCATTTGGGCGTAGGGGCTCTTTCTTGCCGCTGGAAGGGGCGCCATTTGTGTTTCTCCAACACCGGATGGTTTTCTCCATAGCCCGGAGATTGGACTTTGTTAAGTGGAGCCCCACGAAATTCGTGGCCTTGGTGCAAGTGCTTCATTTGCACTTTGCAGCCTAATACCGGGCATTTGGGAATCTCAGGAATGGTAAAGCTCATACCCAGTTGGGTATAGAAGGCGTTTTGAGAATGTTGCAACACGCTGTAGGTTCCCAGATCTAGCTGATAGCTCTTGAACTCAAATGAGGGCCGCAAATATACCCGCAGGTACTCAGAGAAGTTGTACTCAATGGGAAAGCCAATATTGAGATAAAAGCGACGAGGGGGCTGCACTCCTTCAAAGCCACGTCCCATCTGTACCATACCCATTTCCAAGTCGGCTACGTAACTCAGCTTTTTGTAGGTATAAAACCGTGCTCCTACCATCACATAGTAGCGACCCAGAGTGGTATAGTTGAGCCGTGGGCGGTAAGGCCCCAACTGTTCTTGGTAAGCAGTGGGGTTCATGGGTCGAAACCACTGCCACTCATAATGGATACCCGCCCCAATGCGGTAGCGGTCATAACTGTAATAAATCCGTAGGCTGACCGGGATACTGCTATTCAACGCTCTAAAGCCCAAGACGGAGTCCCCTCCATACGCAAAGGCATAGGTAGAGGTAGTGTCAAACCGAGTAGGTACATTAAGCCAATCAATAAGGCCTGAAACGGAACTGGCCGAAGAGGTATCGCCTATGGCCCCCAGAATGACCACGCTGTCCGTAGTCATAACCAAAGGGATATTGCTTACATCGTGAGAATACAAGGTAGCCCCATGCCCTATGCTACCCTCAATGGTGAACATATTGGCAATGCGGCGCCAGGCTGGTCGTTTAATATCGTTGCCGCTGGGGCTAAAAAATGGGCCGAAGCCGGGTTGGGCCCAAGCAACAGCAGGGATAAGAATCAGGAGGATAAGTAGCGCCTTGCGCATGTACAATGCCATTCGGTTTGGTGGGTAACGATCAGTTGGGTAATTATGGTCTACCCAGCTCCAAAAAAAGGCTATTTTATGGAATAGGTCTGACAAAAGCTCTGGAAAATGGGAACATCGCCCAGATCGAGCTTTTGGCCTATGTCACAGATCTTATTATGCTCCACCTTCAGGGCCTTGTGTGGGTAAATAATATCTTCTTCATTGGCTAGGAAGAAACAGCTTAGAAACCGGATAAAGATGTAGGGCGCATTGAGCACTTGCTTGGCAAAGGGAGTTTCTGAACCATAATGGTTAGCATCCATCAAGGATTGCTTATCCAACAGACGGAACAAGATTCCTCTTAGCGTATTGAGAAAGATCATCTCCCACGTATCGAATTTCTTGATGAGAAACTGCATCACCACTACTACCGGATCTTTTTTAATAAAGTAACCGCCCTTACTTAGTTTCCTTGCTTTCTTATTGAGGTTCAATTCTTCCTTCAAGGATATATTATTGTTGGCATAGGCAACCCCTATGGCAGGAACCAGCAAAATTAAGGACAGAAAATCATGGTTATTGATTTCCATGTAGGGAGCTTCCTTTCGCATGAAGTCCTTCTTCAACTCTTCTACCACCGACTGGATTTCGGGGTCTTCCACCATGAGGGCCACTTCATTTTCCGTGAACATAAACCGGAGCGATTGGGAGTAAGGAGTAATAGCTAACAAGTAACACACGAGGCCCGGAAAAGGCAAATATTGCCTTGGCAATCCTTTACCGCTTCATACCATCATTACGATTAACGGAAAGGATTTAACCATTTGGATAAAAATATGAATATTTGGATAAAAAAATTTCATTTATCATGAAACATTTCTCAAAATATACGTATTCTAATAATAACTTTGATGCTGAAAAGCATCCTGGTTTTTCATAACGTGCATATTCGAAAGGGCCCCGGCATTTGCCAGGGCTTTTTCTTTTGATCCAAATCCTTTGGTCGGCCCAGGTTTTCGGACTGGCCCTGTAAATGAAATCCACCGCGGCTTCCCATCACAAGCTCCACCGCAAACCTGACCAAAGTCATCTTTGAGGCTGACGGTGACTGCCACAGATAGGCATTGATTCCTACACATTTGGGATATAAAAATTACAAATGTCTATGGCAAGTCCCACCATCGACCTGCTCGGCAAATACAATATGCCAGGTCCTCGATATACCTCCTACCCTACTGTTCCCCACTGGAATCAAGACCTTCTCACTTCAGACCATTGGTCAGAGGAAGTACAGGATGCCTACGCCAAGCATCGCGAGGAAGGCATCAGTCTATACATCCACCTCCCCTACTGTGAAAGCTTATGCACCTATTGTGGTTGCCATACGCGCATCACGGTGAATCACTTTGTAGAAGAACCCTACATAGAAGCGGTCCTGACCGAATGGGCTCAATACCGAGCGCTACTTGGGGAACCTCCGTTATTACGTGAGCTGCACCTGGGAGGTGGCACTCCTACCTTTTTCTCGCCAGAAAACCTTGGCAAGCTGGTGAACGGAATTTTGAAAACCGTAGACCTGCACCCGGAGATAGAAATGAGCTTGGAGGGGCACCCTGCTAGTACCAGTAAGGAGCACTTGAGGGTATTGGCAGAGATAGGTTTCACAAGATTGAGCTTGGGCATCCAGGATTTTGATGCCAAGGTGCAAAAAGCGATCAACCGGAAGCAGTCCATGGCAGAAATAGCCCAAGTAATAACCTGGGCCCGGCACCTGGGCTTTGAAAGCATAAATCTGGATTTGCTGTATGGACTGCCCAAGCAAACCGAGGAATCACTACAGCACACCTTGTACAAGGCCTATATGCTACAGCCAGACCGGGTAGCCTTTTATGGCTATGCGCATGTACCGTGGCTCAAACCCGCCCAGAAGAGTTATGAAGAGTGGCTCCCTTCGCCTAAAGAAAGGCAACGGCTTTATTCATTAGGGAAGGCTTACTTCACTGAGCAAGGGTACACCGAGATTGGCATGGACCACTTTGCGTTGCCGAGTGATGGCCTGGCCGTAGCGGCAGCAGAGGGTACGCTACATCGTAATTTCATGGGGTATACTACCCAGCCTAGCCGTATGCTCATTGGGCTAGGAGCTTCTTCTATCAGTGATGTATGGCAGGGCTTTGCTCAAAATGCCAAGTCCGTAGAGGCGTACCTGCAGCGAGTGCAAAAGGGGCTATTGCCCGTGGTAAGAGGGCATGTGCACACGGAGGAAGAGCTGACTTTGCGTCGTCATATCCTCAATCTGATGTGCCAATACGCTACGGAATGGCACGTTCCGCTAAGGGGAGTGGAGCTGGACCTGCTCACTGGCGCCTTGGGCAACCTGGAACAACTGGAGGCCGACGGCCTGATTCGCTGGCGCAAAACGGGTATTGAAGTAACGGAGTTAGGCCGCCCCTTTGTGCGCAATGTTTGTATGGCAATAGATCCGCATATGCAGCAGGTGGCCGCAACGGAGAAAATGTTCTCAAAAACAGTTTAACCTTATCAGGTGCCTTTTGCAGCTCCGTTGATGCTCACCCGGGTCAAAAAGCCATGGGATTTGATTTGAGCGGGGATGCTTGCATCCAAGCTATGATTATTTGTGGCCTCGGCCCAAACATCATTCCATTTAGAGAGTTTCTTACTTCTCACCGCGCCTGCCCATAGGTTAATATCCGTTCGCTTCCAGCCCGTCACAATATCCTCGAAGTAGTCCACTACATTGTTCTGCACGGAGTTTCTCAAGGATAGCTTCTGATTGGTAGGCACGGCGGTACCGCCGGAGTTGATGCCTTGGCTAGGCCCGGATGAGATGCCAAATGCACTAGAGATGGTAGGGGCCAAATAAGAGAACCCAGAAGAAATATTACTTACCAAACCAGAGTTACTGCTTGACACACCTTGTTCTTTGGTTTTGCTGACAGCCTCAGTACCTAAGCCTACGGGATTGTTGTAACTACCCGAGGTATAGTCGCTGGCATATTCTACACTTTTATCGAAGGGGGCAGAGCCTTTGTTTTTGTACTGAGACTCTATCTTGCCTTTATGCCTTGAGCCTGGTACATCATTCAGACTCGTATTCAGTCTAGCAAAATCAAAAGCAAGGTCAGAGTCTACAGTATATAGGTTGAGCCCCGTGTCATACCCTACACTCACGTTCTGAATCTGGACTTCGTATCGGTAAACGAAACCTTGTTTTACCCCATTTTTAATGTATTGCTCTACATAGTTTTTATGCTGCCCGTTGGCCTCATGAGTAATGGGGAATAGATTCGCTTCATTAGCGATACCGCCCAAGTTGTCGTTCAATAGGTGGCCCCGAATGTAAAAGTAAGGGCCCGACCCCGAGCCATATTTGCTACGGTTTCCCTTGGCGGGCAGTTTGGTCATCATGGGTGAGTGATCGGTATCGGCAGTAGCCTTGGTACCTGTAGCATGGTCCTGACTAAGAGGATGTGCCGTCATGGTACGGCCTACTGTATAAGTACCGCCTCCAGGTTTGCTAGAGGTAGCTAGTGTTAGGGTACTGGGCTGCCATTGCACACGAGTTTTGAAAGCCCCACTACCCAACCCGGCAGAGCGCATTTCAATGGCATGGCCTCCACTCAGTTTCACTTCAAACTCGGGGTTGATTTTAAAGCCCACGCTGACCGCATCTCCCTTGAAAACATATCCTATTTGAGACATGCCATATTTAACTTGAAGGTTATCGAAGTGCCCAGCAAGTTTGTCCATATCGCCCGTTTTGTTGGCCAAGCTTTGTATTTCCTCTACAGCCATGAAGCCTAATTCTTGCGGAGTGTAGAGATCTTGGGAGAATTCTTCATTCTCGCTGGATTCAATTTCTTCTCCAGAGAATAGGTTTTTGGGTGAAGGGGGCGGAAGAATTTTTTCCAACTCCCCAATTACCTGTCCGGCAGTAAATGAATATTTGTCAAAGTATGAGTTCTTGAGCCATTTTTCCAATTCAGCCGATTGGTTGGTTTTACTTGCCCGGTAGAGGATTCTAATGTAATCTGAGTAAAGCTGTCCTCCATTCCTAGAGTGTCTGAGTAGGTATTTAAATGCTCCCGTGTAATCATTTAGGTTCTCAGCCATGTTCTTGATCACCATCACCTCTTGCTCGTCGTTATCGTCCAGGATGGTGCTCATCCTGAACCACTTACCCTGCACCGTTGGGGCACTGACATTACCTTTTTTCAAGCTCCCAACCGGTTCTGAACCCAAGTGCATGGCTTTGGCGCCCGTTTCATCGGCTTCTTGTTCCAAACCTGCATCATCATTTACGGGTACCGTACCTTTCAATTGCTTGGTAGGTTGTACCCTGCCCTGCTTTTGCTGTACCACATGCCAGGCCTCATGAGGCAAGTGTTTTTCCTGGCCTGAGGCCAAATGAATATCAGTACCCTGGGCATAGGCATGAGCATTGAGTTGGGCAGGTTTGCTGGAATTATAATGGACCTTAACGTCATCCATACTATAGCCCGATAAGTTTTCTACTCCTGCTTTCAGGTCTCCAGGGAGTCCGTTGGAAGCCTCAGCAGACTTCCGTTGTACGGGTTGGTTATTCCCTTTCTTCTCTACAAAGCGATTAGCCATGGCCTGCAATTGGGTGGCACGCCCCACCTGCCTGCTCCCATTAGCAGCATGGATCAGCTTGCGCTGAATAGCCGCTGTAGGCCGTTGGTCAGCAAAATGCGGAGTACCCAATGGCTTAGAGCCAGTAGAAAAACTGGCTTCCTGAACGGGCTTGGGCTGCTTGCTTTCCCCACTAGAATCTGAGTGTTGCTTCATACCTGGGCGTTTTGGGTTTATACCCAAAATCCCAAAACGTTACCCCAAAAGGGGAAAATACCCTTATACACTTTTTTTCAAATAGAAGCCTGATTGAATCCAAAAAGCCCTTTCCTACTCCATTGCATTGGTTTGCGGAGGCCGCTGAAGGGAATTTGGAATGAGCGATGGGAGATTTCTATAACTTAAAGGCTTAATCATTCTTACTACGAAATTGAAAACCGCACTTCTATTATCTCTGACTTTTGGAGCCAGCCTGGCTTTGGTGGGCTGTACTTCCAATACTGATTCTACTAAAGCAGAAACACCGCCCCCTGCCTTGGATTCTCCACATTTCCTTCGTGAGGAGGTGAATGGGGAGAAGTTGGTCATCTACCAAATGATGACGCGCCTGTTTGGTAACCAGACCGCTACCAATCAGGAATATGGGTCTATGGCCGTGAACGGCGTGGGGCAGTTTGGGGACATTACAGCTACGGCCCTGCAGGAGCTGAGGGAGCTGGGTGCCACCCATATCTGGTACACCGGGGTACTGGAACACGCCACCATGATAGACCAACGCGAATGGGGCATTCCGCTGGATGACGCGGACGTGGTGAAAGGACGCGCCGGGTCTCCCTATGCCATCAAGGACTACTATGACGTAAATGCTTACATGGCCCAGGAACCTGCCAACCGCATGGCGGAATTTGAAGCACTGGTAGCACGCACCCATGCGGCAGGGCTCAAGGTTCTCATTGATTTTGTACCCAACCACGTAGCACGCAGCTATGCTTCGGACGCCAAACCCGAGGGAGTAGTTGATTTTGGAGCTGACGACGACGTTACCCAGGCCTTCTCCCCTACTAACAATTACTACTACCTGCCAGGCCAGGCCTTTGTGGTACCTAGTGAGCACACGCCCGGCGGCCCCAACACTCTCCCTACCGAAGACGGTAAGTTTGCCGAATTTCCGGCTAAGGCCACTGGCAACGATGGGTTCACGGCCACGCCCCAAAACTGGGACTGGTTTGAGACGGTGAAGCTGAACTATGGCGTGGAGTACCAAAATAACCGCATTCCCCACTTTGATCCGGTGCCGGATACCTGGCATAAGATGCTGCACATCCTTCAATACTGGGCTGGCAAAGGAGTAGACGGAGTACGCTGTGATATGGCAGAAATGGTTCCGGTAGAGTTTTGGGAATGGGTGATACCTCAGGTAAAGGCCCAGGCAGGGCAAGAATTTACCTTCATTGCGGAGATCTACAACCCGGCTCAGTATGGCAACTACCTGGATCGTGGGCAGTTTGACTACCTATACGATAAGGTACAGCTGTATGATAGCCTGAAGCATGTCATCCAAGGCAAAACCAGTGCTGCAGGAATCTCTACCATATGGAAAGCGCTGGAAGGTTACAATGGCCGGATGCTGCGTTTCCTGGAAAACCACGATGAGCAACGGATAGCTAGCCCCGGTTTTGCGGGCAATGCCTGGAAGGGCCTCCCCATGATGGTGGTGAGCGCCACCATGCATACCGGGCCGGTATTGGTATACTTTGGGCAAGAAGTAGGTGAGCCGGGCGAAGGCAAGGAGGGTTTCCAGGGTGAAGACGGACGTACTACCATCTTCGACTTTTGGGGAGTGCCACAGCACCAAAAATGGATGAATGGCGGTGCATTTGACGGAGGTCAGTTGGATGAGTCCAGCCAGCAGCTTCGCGGTTACTATCAGCAACTTCTACAGTTTACCCGCTCCTCAGCGGTGCTAGCCCAGGGTGATTTCTTCGATTTGAGCGGAGGCAATACCCTACCCAGATCGGCCTATTCCTTCCTAAGGCATTCGGAAGAAGGCAGTTTACTGGTAGTCACCAATATGGGGGCGGAACCGATTGAAACCACCATTAGGATTCCTGAAGAAGTTCGGGAAAGT
>JBCBHI010000163.1:0-8337 GCA_038525885.1 Bacteroidota bacterium | reverse complement strand
GTTTTTCGATAACCAGATTTCAGGGTGTGTTCACCTTTTTGACTTTGATGGAGGTAAGGGGAAAACTCATAAGGTGGGGCGATCTCATAAAAGCTCCTGATCCTCAAAAAATTCGAATTTGGAACCGAAAAGATTGGTTTAAAGGCTTATCCTGGTACAATATTTTATACTCTATAATGCATCAATTTGTTATTGAAAGTATTTATTTCCCGCCTAAAAGTATAACAAAAGGACATTTTACCTCTTGCTCCGTGTATTTTTTTTAGAGATTTGTTACGAGCGTACAATTGCAATATATTGAGACTCCAAAATCAATTCAATTATTGAATATTAAGATCAATGAGGGTTCTGATAAGGAAATAAGACGTAAAGTTCCTTAGTGTTAGTGACTTAGAATATAGCAGGTATATTCGATGATCGAATATCTTGTTTTTAAGACTACCATAATCCATTCTTTCTCAAGGAGTCGCTCGCCTGCATATGAAAGAATTCGAGTACCTATCCCAAGAGACCGGCCTTCAGCACCAGGCTGGAGTTAGAAAAGTATCTGGTGGAGTAAAACTCTATGAGGCTATCAAGCAAAAAAAGGAAGGCCAAGATGCCACAACATGCCAGCCTTCAAAAAGTCGTTAGATTACAATCTCTACTTAGTTGCCAGGATCAATGAGTTCTTTTTTGGGGTTAAAATCTTCCCATCGTTGATATTGACCGTTCCCACCATTACCGGCAAAGCAATAGGACCAATCATAAATAGGACAATTAGGATCAACATCACCGCCTGCTCCCAAATCGCCCAAGGTTAAATTATCGTTCCCACTGCTAAAAGACGCCAAGGCAAAGGCACCTAAAGCAAAGACGGCTACAACTAGTTTTTTCATGTTTAATAGTATTTATAGTGGATAAAAATTCTAATTGGCTTACGATTACTCTTTGTAATTCTGGGAGGCTGGTTCTCCCAAACCACACCTTGCAAGGGGGCTCATCCCCTAGTCCAATCCTCGTAAAGACTTAATGACAGCCCCTCCAAAAAGTAAATACTCCTGTCTTTTTTCGCACATGGTAGAAGAAGAATGAAGAACAAAAACTTGTATTCATTTATGTACAATAAATGTATAGTTTTCTAGCAAAAATCAGCCTTAACCAGGGCAATTATTAATCAACTTTTTAATTGCCAAATACCATTCATCCGACCGACTAACTAGATCTTCCTACCTTACCACCTAGTTTACTTTCGTACCCACCCCACTCCCATGCCCTACCCCTACCGCTCGCTTCTGCTCCTCACTCTAGCAGCCTGTATTCTAGCCCAATGCGCCCCCCGCCCCAGAAAAACGAAGTGCTCGTGGTGGGCATGATCCATAGCGGGCACCGCACCGCCGAGGAATACAATCTTGACGTGCTCCGAGACCTTATCCAGCAAATTAACCCCGACGTGATCCTTACTGAGATCCCACCCGATCGGTTCCCGACAGCCTGGGAGGAATATCAAGCGCACGATACCATCACCGAACCGCGGGTACGGGTATTCCCCGAGTACGCGGATGTGATCTTTCCCCTCACCAAAACCATGGACTTTTCCATCGTGCCCACGGCGGGCTGGACCCGCCCTATGGCCGATGACCGCCGGGCCAAGCTACAGGCCATCCGAGACGATAGCACCCGCGCCGATGAGTGGGCCGAATACCAAGCGGCCAACCAACTGGCGGATTCGCTGATGGAGGCCACGGGTCGCCGTAACGATCCTTACTTCATCCACACACCGACCTACGATAGCATTTACGAAATCCGCCTTGCTACCTACAACCGTCTATTTAACGAGGAGCTAGGCCTGGGTGGCTGGGACATCATCAATGCGGCTCACTACGGCTACATCGCCAAGGCGCTAGATGAGTATGCCGGGCAAGGCAAACGCATCCTGATCACTTACGGGGCCGGACACAAAGGCTGGTTTCTCCGCCAACTAAAAAAGCGCGACGATATCACGCTGCTTGATTTCGCCGAGGTGGTTGGGCCATGAGAACGACGCTGATAAGGCTTGAGCCAAGGTCACTATAAACGTAGCCTGGGATAACAGCCCAGGAAGATAGCTGGCGATCGCACTACTTCTGCGTAAGGGATGCGAGCGGATACCCCACAGTAGGGCCAAGGGTTTCTGGCAGGGATATGGGAGGTGGCGATCGGCGGAAAAACCAGCCCTAAAACATGGGAAGATGCCCTACGAGGAGTAGAAGCGGGTCAGCCCGACCCCGGTATGCTCCTTGAGGCCCCGAAGGGGATATTCGAAAGGAGCTTACCGGGGATACGCCCAATTATAAAACAAACCTTCCTGCTTGGTTGGTAAAGATTACTTTGGCAAGAATTTTTCGAAAAAATTGAAAAAACTGTCTTGAAAGTTACCCACTGAAAATCAACCAATTAATAAATTTCATAGCCTTCAACTGTATATTCATCGAGACAAATCGATTGCTCTATATGATTGTTTTCACTATTATTAAAGTACGTAAATAATCTACCTAACCCTAAGTAAATCAATGGACTTCTCTCCTCCCCTATGGGATGGTATGCGCTATCGCGTACCCCACTCTAGAACCGCGCTAACCTCTGCGGTGACCTCTCGATAAATCAATCTTACTAACCCTAATTTACCCCAATACTCATGGATAATTTCCTTGCCGCCTACCTCAGTGGGCCCGGCAAAGACCAGTTGGACCTTATGGCGGTCCCTGCACTGGCCTCGCTGGTATCGTTGTTACCTGAACAAGATTCATCGGTAGACAATGTTGATATTACGGCTGAGGGCGACACGCTTGTCCTCAGTGGCCAAATCACCCTATTTGGCGCGGATGCTCCGGTTCCAATCCAGTTGCGCATTTCTGGCTCTGATGAGGACTACCAGTTAGTACTCTCGGGCACGCTGCCCGACGACTGGAAGCTGGGCACGGCCTTTGGCGCCCTACCGGGATCCTTGGTAAAACAAGAAGACGGTTCATCGGCAGTAGGCCCCTCGGTACTCAATGACCTTACGCTGAGTGAAGGTGCGTTCACGGTGGCTAATGCTACTATTCCTGACGATGAAATCGTAAAGGGGATCTCATTATCGGGTACTCTGGCT
The DNA here is from genome assembly GCA_038525885.1 of Bacteroidota bacterium. Taxonomy (GTDB): domain Bacteria; phylum Bacteroidota; class Bacteroidia; order Cytophagales; family Cyclobacteriaceae; genus DMST01. Next base: position 5,225 of record JBCBHI010000163.1, on the reverse strand, counting down.
CTTTCGGAGACTTCGCTGGGTGACTACGGTAGCCTGATCAGTTTCCCCGAAAGTCTAACTATCGAGGGTACGGTAGACCTCACGGATACCAACACGCCTCTGATAGACCTGAAGGCTTCGGTAGCGGGCTCGTTGGGTTTTGGTGCAGTAGATGCTACGGACCTGTATGTGAACTTTAGCACCCAGGCGGGTGAAGATGGAAAGGCGGCCTTATCCACGATGGGGATCGGGGCCAATGTCACGCTGGGCTCAGGTGATCAGGCAGTTTCCTTTACGCTCTCGGGTCTGCTGGAAAGTCCAGAGGAGCCGATGGTCTTTAGTTTCGAAGGCCAGGATAAAAGTGTAATGCTGGGTAATGGCGTGACCTTACTGGCGCAGCTGGCGGGCTTTGAGCTCACGATGGATTTGCCCTCGCCCCTGGATGCACTTGCTAATCTATACTTGGAATCGGCCAGCTTCTCGCTAGATGTAAACTCCAAGGCGGTAGTAGGTCTGGATGTGAAGGTAGGCCTGGACGGCACCTGGGATGTTATCCCCGGTGCGGATGGGGTGGCTATTCAGAATCTGGCGTTGGCCGTAAGCGCAGAACACCCTACCGATGCTGAACAACGGTCAGTGAGCTATACCCTAAATGGTGAGTCCCTAATCGGTAAAGAGAACCCCGCTACGCTGGAAGTGACGGCTACGGCAGAAGATAATTGGTCGGTGTCCGGAACCTTAAAGGAGGACGAAACCATCAGTTTGAGCGATTTGCTGGCGCAGTATGTCAGTATAGATGGCTTACCTCAGGTAGACATCACTTCGCTAAGCATGGAGGCAAGCCAAGGCGGGGACTTTTCGCTGGATGTGGGCATCGATGCGCAATGGGATGTTCCTTTCAACGCTAATATCTCCTTTGGTCTTACGGAGGTAGTGGCCTCGGTATCGCGTAGCGAAGGTAGCTATTCGGCTTCCTTTGCGGGTAACCTCACCTTGGCGAACCAAACCTTCGTGATGGCCCTGGAAAAGGTAACTAACGGTTGGAGTTTTACGGGCTCGACGGCGGAAGGCACTCAGGTACCCATCGGGGAACTGGTCGGCTACATCGGCCAGCGATTTGGCATCGATGTACCCGGTGCGCTGGTAGACGTGACGATGCAAGACGTAGCGGTAGCCTTCGACAGTTCTTCCAAGGATTTCTCCTTTGATGGCAGCCTTTCCGCGCCTTTCGAGGTGGGCATCGGCCCCGCCAATGCGGAGCTCACGCTATCCGCAGCCCTGAGTAGCACGGTAGATGCGAATACCAACAAACGAAGTTTTGAGGGCACCTTGAGCGGCGTTTGGGACATTGGTGATGCCGATTTCACCGTGCAAGTGGGTGTAGGAACCGCTAACCAGTTTGTACGGGGTATTTGGGGTAGCGACGAAAAGACTTTCGGCTTGGAGGATTTGCTGGGGCTGTTCCAGATTGACTTCGACATTCCCGATGCGGTAGACTTAAACCTGACCAAAGCCACGTTTGAATACGATGTTTCGTTGCGACAGTTTACGCTCTCGGCCGAATCGAAAGTGTACGGTGATGCCTTTTTTGTAGCGCGTAGCCAAGCTAGTGGTTGGGCATTTGTATTTGGCATGGAAATGCCCGAGCAGTTCCAGCTTTCGGAAATTCCTGTGATCGGCGATGCGCTTTCGCCGGCAGACTTTATGGCATTCAACCGGGCGGCCTTCCTGTTGTCTTCGGCGGTTATTCAAGATTATGAGCTACCATCGCTACCGCCTCTGGCCCTGAGCTTCAACGTGGGATCGGGTACGGTAGCGGTAGCGGAACAGAAGGAGATCTCTCCTACGGGCGAAGGGGCCAAATTGCAATTGCAGCGGGGAGTGACCGTGGTGGCCATTCTGGATATGAATGAAGATGGTGGCAATCCGCTGCTAAAAAACCTTGCCTCGCTGGTCAATATAGAGGCATTGGTAGTGCAAATGAGTGTAGGCACCAGTGGATTGCAAATCCATGCTTCTTTGGGAGAGGATATCAAACTGCCTTCAGGACCGAATACCCTGGCCTTGAAGAACCCTGCACTCACGATAAATTTCTCGACTGCAATTGTATTTAAAGTAAGTGGCTCGATGGCGTTTAGCATTTTTGGTACCGACATCCTGGCTACGGCTATGATGACTATTGGCACCAATGCGGCTACGGTTGGGGTCTCTGTGGAGTCGGATAATAGTTATTTCCCGGCACCTCCGGGAGTAAAGGGTTTGCACCTCAAACAGTTTGGGATCATCATGGGGGTATATTTTGCACCCGCAGGTCTGATGATGGGTATTCAAGGGAAATACGCCATTGGTGAAGGCAAAATTCAGGATGATGAGTTTGCCATGGTTTTACAGATGGTGGGCAATATTCCCAATCCCCTATACCTCTCTTTCTACGCTGATGAACTCAGTCTGGGGCGGATATATACCCTCTATACTGACGAGCCACTCCCCGCCCCGGCAAGTATGCTGAATGAGGTTCGTGCTAATGATGTTTCTTTCTACTGGGCTCAGAACGTAGTGACACTGCCTGACGGAACGCTAGCTCAGCCCGGTTACGGGTTCTCGGCCCAAATTAAGCTGTTTGACTTCGGCTTGTATGGGATGTTTAAGGTCAACGCCCAGGAGGGCATACAGGGCCACGCGGAAATGTCACCCATCAACTTGAAGGGAATTCTTACCCTCGATGGAGACGGCAAAGGGATTTATGAAACACAGGTAGAGAAAAACGGAACCTGGATACGGGCACAGAATACGGAGATTGACCGGGATCAGGACTTGCCTACCCGAGAGGTAGCCATTGTGAAACCGGGTGGTCCTGTGATCGAGATTACGACCAGCAGTTCGCCCTTCATCCATGCGAATTGGAACGTCTCCTTGTTCGACGCCATCAACCAATCGGTGGATGTGCACTTCGGGATAGATGGGGCCACTTTTGCGCTTGACTACAATCTATCGGACATAGAATCGTATAGTCTGAGCTGTACGGTGAAAGACTGGACCAGTTTCAATGGTAGTGCCAGCTATAGCTTTGGCATCGACACCAAGATAGGTCCCTTCAAGGTTCTGGGGATCAATGTGGGAACGCTCCATCTGGATGTAAATCTGTCCACGGATATGAGCATTACGCTTTCTCCCTCCATCTTCAGCCTGTCTCTGACGGGTGCCTTCGACTTTATGGGGCTGGGCTTTGATATGCCTACCCTCTACGTATCGGTAGCCCCAAGTACACTAGCGGCCATCCCAGGTATGGTGATTGACCACATCAAGGAGGAGGCCAAACAGCTATTCGCGCAGCTATTCGATAGCATGGATCAGTGGGGTAAACTGGTGGCTCAGGGTCTGATAGAGGGCTACGATGCCGTAGAGAATGTTCTGAAGAATGCCTACAACGCTACGGCGAAGGAAGCGGCCAAAATCATGCGTGATATTGGTAATGCGGCCGAAGATGTAGCCAAAGCCTTGAAGCAGGTGGGATACCTGGCCGAAGATGTAGCAGGTGGACTGGAAGATGCCTACCAGCTGGGTCAGCAAGGGGTAGCCAACGCGATGAAGGCCGCTGACTACGCGGCCGATGAGGTAGCCAAAGGGCTTTCTACGGCTTTCAATGCTACAGCTGACGAGGCCGCCAAGATCATGAAAGGAGCCGGATACGCGGCCTCGGAAGTGGCGGGTGGATTAAAATCGGCGTTTAATGCCTCTTCGGATGCGGTAACCGCGGCCATGAAAGGAGCTGGATACGTGGCCGAGGATATTGCCTCAGGTCTACAGAGTGCCTATAAGCTCGGGGCTTCGGCCACGGCTACCGCGCTCAAAGGTGCTGGGTATGCCGTCGACGCGGTCACCAGTGGCATTTGGAAAGCCTACAAACTGAGTGACACTTCGGCTATCAATGCCTTGAAGGGTGCCGGGTATGCGGCTGGAGATGTGTTCAAATCTGTGTATCCGGGTGGATCTGACTGGGGCCCTGCCATGATGAAACATGCTGGCTACGGGGCCAATGAGCTCGCCAATGGTTTGAAAGAGGCGTACGGGTATGGTGCGACGGAAGTGGCGAACCAACTGAAAGGACTCGGGTATGGCATCAATGATGTTGGCAATGCCCTGGGTAGCGCCTATGGCTTCACCGCCGACGGAATTTCGTCGGCACTGAAGGGGGCAGGATACGCAGCTGATCAGGTAGGTGGATTCCTGAAGGGAACCGGGCGTTTTGCGGATGATGCCGTGAATTCAGCCTTGAAAGGCGCAGGTTATGCGGCCAGTGAGGTCACCAACTTCATGAAGGACGCCTTCGGTGGCAAGTGGATACCACACGTAGATTTACCCTACGTGGACATCCCCACTCCTCACATCGACCATATTGACCTGCCCTACGTGGACATTCCCAGACCCCACTTCGATGGTTGGTAATCATGGAGAAATCAATGCTATTTAGTTCGGAGGGCTCGGTCGAAATCGCTTTTTCGAAGTGCCGAACCAAACCGCATCTTCTAAGCGCATTTGCAGTGTCCCGGCACTCCGATGCGCCTCAAGGACCAAAAGGGGCAATACAACCGGGATGCCGGACCATGCCCATCAAAGATGGGATCGCATTTCTAAATGCGATCCAGCTTCAACTAACTAAATGGCATTGAACTAGCAATCCTTTCAAACACAAAAAATTAGATATTCTTTATCATGGCAAATAATAGATGGCAAAACGAGGTGAGGGTGATCAAGCGTGCCCTTACCGATGCCAAATACCTCCAAGCGCTCATCCAAAACCCCACGGATACAATTGAGAGCACCTTGGGGATTTCTTTGGACGGGGACAAAGTACACATCTTGCGCGAGGACACTGGGGTACTCCACCTCGTTTTCCCCAAGGCTGAAACTCCGCTGGGGACGTTGGAGATCACCCCAGAGCTGGAACAGAAAACCGAACAGGGATACGTTCGGAAACTGTTGGAAGCCCGGGCCTTTCAAGAGGCGTTAGAGAAAGGTCAGTCTTCCTTTCATCTATCGCCAGAGCGACTAACCGAAGTGGTTCGCAATACGCTGGATCTGCAAGATGCGCCGGAGTTCTTTCGGGTACAACTGCACCACGAAACGGACCGTGACATGTACTTGGCGATCCCCTATTGGGTGAGTAATGCATACCAATACTATACAGAAGAGGGCTGATGTCGGTAGAAGTACGCCCCCTAGGGGTCAACTGTAATATAGCTTGC
>JBCBHI010000162.1:0-8341 GCA_038525885.1 Bacteroidota bacterium | reverse complement strand
TCTCGGCTGAACGTTAGGTCTAGCTGGCCTACCTCAAAAAGGGAAGTGCCCAAGGAATCCTTTACCTGGGCACTTCCCTTTTTGAGGCCGATGGTATCGAACCACTCAATGGAGACTTCCTCTACGGTAGTTGGGAAACCCATCCGGTCCGAGAGGACATCAGCAAAATACTGGGTAAGGCGAGTTTGGACGGCCGGAACACGGACAAGCACTAGCGAGGTGGCAACCAGAATCAACAAGCTGAGCACTACCCAAAAGAGTATCCTGAGCGGACGAAATTTTTTACCTTTGCCTTCTGTTTTAGCGGCCTCCTCCAAGGAATATGACAAATTTTACTATTCTGGCCATCGAGTCGTCTTGCGACGAGACTTCGGCGGCAGTATTGCACAACGGTAAGGTACTTAACAATGTAATAGCAACGCAATCAGTGCATGAAAATTATGGTGGCGTTGTCCCAGAATTGGCTTCAAGAGCGCACCAGCAAAACATAGTGCCTACCGTTGCAGAAGCGCTGAAGGGGGCTGCTCTCAAAACCACAGACTTGTCTGCGGTTGCTTTCACCCGAGGGCCTGGTCTGTTAGGCTCGTTATTGGTAGGTACCTCCTTTGCCAAAGGCCTGGCTCTTGCTCATAATATCCCGCTTATCGAGGTAAACCATATGCAGGCGCATGTGCTTGCCCATTTCATTGAAGATCCCAAGCCTGCCTTTCCCTTTCTTTGCCTCACCGTAAGCGGTGGTCATACTCAGCTAGTGAAAGTTACGGGGCCGTTGGAGATGGAAGTGATAGGCCAAACACAGGATGACGCGGTAGGAGAAGCTTTTGACAAGGCGGCTAAAATGTTTGGCCTGCCCTATCCTGGTGGACCCCACCTGGACCGGTTGGCCCAGGAAGGAAATCCTGAAGCCTTCCCCTTTACCGAAACCGAAATGCCTGATTTGGATTTTTCCTTCTCTGGCATCAAAACCGGTATCCTCTATTTCTTGCAAAAGCAAGAGCGGACTGATCCTGATTTTGTACAAAAAAACTTGCCAGACCTTTGTGCCAGTGTTCAGAAAGCCTTGGTGAATATGCTTCTGAAGAAACTGAAAAAGGCCGTGAAGCAAACAGGTATCCAGCAGGTGGCCATTGCAGGGGGTGTATCGGCCAATTCCGGGCTTAGGAATAGCTTGCTGGCTTTGGGTGAAAAACACTGCTGGCAAGTGTATATCCCCAAGTTTGAATATTGCACGGACAATGCAGCTATGATTGCCAAAGCGGCAGAATTCAAATATCAGGCAGGGGAGTTTGTAGATCAGTCTATCAGCCCCTTGGCCAGGATGCCTCTGTAGTTATACCGAGTTTCCTGGGCTTTCCCGACTCATTGCTGCACAAAATTTTGCATTTTCGCGGTCTGCTATGGAAAATCCACAGGTTTCTTTGACCATTTGGGGAGCTGCGCAGCAGGTTACCGGTAGTATGCACATGCTTCGCTGGCCAGACGGATACACCGTGCTGGTTGACTGCGGGTTTGACATGGACCCGAAAGAGGAGGCAGCCCTGCCGGGGATTTTTCCTTTCGATCCGAGTGAGGTAGATGCTGTGTTACTTACCCACGCCCATATGGACCATAGCGGGCACCTGCCTAACCTGGTAAAGATGGGTTTCCGAGGACGGGTGCATTGCACCTATGCTACCCTGGAGCTAGCCCGGCTACTGCTACATGATTCGGCTAATCTAAATGAGCGCGATCTCAAACGATACGCTGGTAAAGACCTGCCCAAACTGAAAGGCCCTCTTCGGTACGAAGAACTCTTTTCCCGTCAGGAAGCGGAGGACGCACTCAACGTCTTTGTTACCCATGAGCCGGACTCCACCTTCACCCTGAAGGAAGGAATTGAGGTGGAATTTAGAACCGCAGGTCATTTACTCGGGGCGGTGCACATCGTGGTTAGTTATCAGTCAGGAGATCAGAATCGCCGAATTGCCTTCTCAGGTGATGTAGGGCGTGCTGATTATCCCTTGTTGCGGGATCCGCAGGGTTTGCCCCCGGTAGATTATCTGGTGATGGAAACCACCTACGGTAACCGGGGCCACACCGAAACCCGCAATCCGCAGGATGTCATGGAAGAGGTCATCCGCAAGGTATGTGTGGAGAATCCTGGGCGGTTGATCATTCCGGCCTTTAGCGTAGGCAGAACCCAGGCCCTGCTTTTTACCCTCAATCAACTGTATCGCCAACGTCGCCTGCCTCCCATCCGGGTATTTGCGGATAGTCCCCTGGCTTTGCAAAGCACGAAGGTGTATGCCAAGTATGCCGATGATATGAATACCGAGGCCAGGCAGTTCCATCGGGAGCATGAAGGGCTGTTTGATTTCGATAACCTCCATTACGTTCGCAATTTCAAGCAGAGCCGTGAGGTCAATAACTACCTGGAACCCTGCATTATCATTGCCTCTTCGGGCATGGTAGCCGGTGGCCGAATAGAACACCACATTCGTACCAATCTCCAAAATCCGTTTGCCACGGTGTTTTTTATAGGGTATACCTCTCCAGGCACCTTTGGCCATGAACTGCTGAATGGCCGCACCACGATGCGCGAAAAGAGACAGGATGTGGAGATTTTGGCCAGCGTGGATAGCACAGATGTCTTTAGTGGTCACGGAGATGTAAGTGATCTCCTTCGCTTGGTAAAGCAACAGCCACAACTACGGCAAATCTTTTTGGTACATGGCGATGCTAGCGCCATGCATGACTTTCAGGCTACTTTGGAACATCAAGGGTATCCCCAATCCGCCATACCAGAGAAAGGACAAACCTATTGGCTAGACTGATGGGTAGGTTCCACCTCATCGGGCTATTGGCTATCCTTGCTGCCTGTGGGCAGGCAAAGGAATCCCCTACCCAGGAGTTTGACTTGTGCAATTGCAATAGTTGGGATAGAGGCGAGCGGGATATGGAGTTGAGCCAGCGGTGTATCGATGCCTGCTTAGAAAAATTTGGCCCCCAGCTAGAGGGCATGGAAGAGTGGTTCCGTGACCATTGCAACCCGCTAGACGAGAAGGAGGATACTCAGGATCATTTTACCCACCACTCCACGGGTTTGTCTCAGGGTTGACAGCTTGAAAAATGTACCGCGAACGGTCGAACGAAAGAGCCTTGGTACGGGTTGCTTGGGAAAACCCCTTTCCCTATGAACAACAGAATATCCTTGGCCGCTTTGGCCTTACTTTTTGCGGCTTGCCAGCCCCAGACTACCTCTGATAATGGCAAGGCTGAGGAAGAAAGCATGGCATCCATGCCAACCCCTAGCCCTACTGTACCCATGGTGGCTCCTCTGCAAAATGCTCACGGCTACGGGCAGATGATGGGGATACCAGCCGTAGCAGGAGACTTACAGCTAGTGCAAGGAGGAAATCCTGGCCTTACCGGCAAAATGTATGTATCTGGTGATGGCAGCCGGGTACGGATGGAACTTGCCGACTCGTCGGTGCTGGTGTATGACGGAACCGAATGTTGGGCTAGTACAGAGGAGGCAGCCACCACCAGTAGTCGCTTTCATCTTCTTACGTGGTCCTATTTCCTTATGGCTCCCTACAAGCTTACGGATCCTGGAACACATTTGGAAGAAACCGGAACCCGCCCCAATCTGGCAGGGCAAGCATCGCCTACCTATCGGCTTACCTTCGATTCTGGAATTGGCGACTCACCAGAGGACTGGTACGTGGTTTATCAAAATGCCGAGACTCAACTGATGGAGGCCATGGCCTACATTGTTACTTTTTCTACCCCCTCAGAAGAGGCAGAGCCTCACGCCATTCACTACCAAAACTATGTGGAGGTGGCAGGCGTGCAACTACCCACTTTTTGGAGCCTATACAACTGGTCAGAAGAGTCAGGATTTGAGGATGCTCTCGGAGTTGATATTCACTTCAAGAGCCCGCATGTAGTGAACAACACCGAAGGTTTGTTTGAGAAACCCAAAGGTGCTATACGGCTGCCTTTGCCAGGTGATGCATAATTCTTAGCCTGGTCATAACCCCTATAGAAATTTGCCCTTGTCTACTACTCGGTAGCCAAGGGCTTTTTTTTGTTGCAATGCAATTGAGAGAAGCCTTCTGTAGCCTACTTTTTATCATTAGGATGATCCTCAAGAGTCACAGGCAACTAGAATGTTCTCGTTTTCAGCCGTGTCGCCTGCCTGACAAGTCTTGTTCCATTGGAAAGAGTGGTATGTCGTTCTGGGAGGTTTTGTGGTGTAAATGTGGGTTTAATGGTTATTTATTAATTTTAATGGATAGGCCCTGATTGTTAGCTCCTGTTGTTTCTCTTGGTAGTTGAGTTTTGATAGTGACTGGTTTTTCCATACAAGTTAATGCTTTGCGAGTGCTATTTAAGTCAATAAATAATTGGTATAATTATAAAATACCCGATGGGCATTCAAAAAGTACAATGTGTATAAGGTATTGTTCATCTTTTATTATGTCCGGCTGATCGAATAATTCCCACGCTATGCCCAAGTGCTTTTAACATTGCATTATTAGTTAAAGTAATAATCTGATTTCGCTTCTATTCACTAATCAGAGTCTTATGAAAAATCTTATCAATGCAATGGCTGGGATTGGGGTAGTATTGGGCTTGTGGAGTACCCCGGCAATCTCCCAAGATGTTGGACCTACCTTTGCTCAGGCGCAGGCTTCTAAAAGCGCTGAGGTTACGTGCCTATTTACCCACACTCCAGGATTTGTGGTGCAAAATGAAAATGGACGCATGGAGGGTATTCTGGTGGACTTACTCACAGAATTCCAATCCTATGTGAAAACCAGAAGAGGCATTGCGCTTACGTTCAAATTTGAACGAGTGCCGAATGATAATTTTCAGGAACTGATGGAGCGTGTCAAAGCCTCAGAAGGTGCTGTTTTGGGCGTGAGTAACATAACTATCACGGAAGAACGACAGAATGTATATGACTTTTCCACTCCTTATATCTCTAATATCTCAGTGCTGATTTCACATCCTTCCGTACCAGAAGTAACTAACCTTGGAGAGATAAGCAGGGCTTTTGCCGGGAAAACGGCCTATGCCGCACCTGGTACTACCCACGAAAACCGCTTGTTGCGCTATCAGCGCGAGTACCTGCCGAACATGCAGATTGTCCCGATGATGTACGAGACCGTAATTCTGGATAAAGTGGCTGCGGATCCCAATGCTTTTGCCTCTACGGATTTCATCTTTTATGCGAACGCCCTCAAGAACAACATACGAGTGAAGCGGCACCCTGCCGGAGATGGCGAGAGTGAGCAGTTTGGCCTGGCTTTATCCAAAAACAACGACTGGACAGCGATGATGAATGAGTTTTTGAACTCCGGATATCTCAAAAGCAGCGGTTACCGAAAAAGGATCTCCGATCACTTGGGCTATCATGCTCTTAGCCTCTTATCTACGCTTTCTCAATAGCCTTGATCATCCATTCTATCATTATGAAGAGGAATGAGCTAGCATGTTCGTTCCTCATTTTTGTTTGATGCTACATCTTCCAGCTTAGCCCCTTATGTTTCCGGTGAGGAAATAGGGGGTATTGAGTCAGGAAACTCAGTTGCCTGCATTTTATGTCCGGTATTCTGGGATTGAGCAAAAACCCTTTATTTTTGGGTAAACCAACGAAAGATATGCGGAAGTTACTCATCTCGACCATACTCTTATTGGGCTTCCAAACGGGCGGTTTCTCACAAGAGAATCTGCAGTTGCTCACTAGTTATTTGGAAGAAGCCAGAACCCAGGGGACCCAAACCTTACCCCAGTCCGTTTTAGTCTCTATCACCGAAAACGAGCGTGATTTCTTTATCCTCATAGAATCCTACCTTACTGATTCATCGGACGGGGTGAAGTACCGGACCTATAAACTGCTGCACCAGGTAGGCCAACGGAGTAGTAGCGAAAGCCTGCGCCAGCGGGTAGTAGCTACGCTGCTCAATGGGATTGAGGATGAAGCAGTGGCTGTTCCCTGTAGTGGGTATTTGGGCCAATATGCCAAGGATGATTTTGTACCCTCCACCTTCAATACCCTTATTCGTTTAGTAGAAAAGGGGGTTGGACCCTATGTGCCCATGATCAAACTGGCGGGTTACTTGGACCAAACGCAAGTGTTGCCCAAACTATCTAGAAACCTGCTTGAGGATAAACTCAACGATACCGAAAGGTGGGCTACGTATCTGGTTTTGGCACGTATGAGCGACCCGGCGGCTATTGACTTTGTGGAACGCCAAGCCCTTGCAGTGTCCCTCAATGATGAGGTGATTTCCGAGTTGTTCGAAGACCTGGCCTTTACCCGGCAAAAGAGACTCGTTCAGCTGATAGTAGAAACGGTACTCAGCGACGCTACTCAATGTGTCTCGGCTAGCAATGACGATGACGGAGAAATCCCTTGCGCTTATCGGGCCATGGAGTTCTTGCCCGGGTTGATTTCTGATTTCCCTTGGCAGCGGGATGTAACGGGTGATTTGGCTGTGGATGATTATGAAATGGCCCTGATTAATATACGGACATGGCTCACCACCCACCCTAATTTCGAGGTAGATCGTAGTGGGTTTGAGTAGTTTGAGGTGAGCGCACCCGCACAAAAGCGTCCGCTGGCGGGCAATCTGATAAAAGAGATCCTAGACTTGGTGTGGTTGTAAATCACTGGTAGTCAGCGCTTTTTGCTGATTGGCACGCGGCTTGGTTTTGAGGAGTCATCAAATTCCTGAGCTATGCTGAAAAATCAATTGACCTTTGCCATCCGGGCCTTTCGGAAACATGCCCGCACTTCTATTCTAAATCTACTAGGCCTTACCATAGGCCTGGCTAGTGCCTTGCTTATCTCGCTTTACGTTTACCCTGAGGTGCAGGCCGACCAAAATTTCCCTTTGGGAGACCGGATTTATAAGGTGAATTGGCAGTTGCTCCAAAAGGACGGAGAAAACCGTACTTATGCACTCACCGGGGGTACTATGGCTCCCGAGTTGTACGAAAAATCTTCTGCGGTATTCAATTTTTGCCGATTTCAGCACCATACTTCTGAGCTTCTACTTACCCCAGAAGGCCGCCCTGCGGTGAAAGGAGAAGGGGTACTATTTGCCGATAGTTCGTTCTACACCTTTTTTCCTTCGCCGGTGGTAGCCGGAGACCCAAGTACTTGGTTGCAAGCTCCCGCCAGCATAGTGCTTACTGAATCTCTGGCTGATAAACTGTTTAACGACACTGACCCCATGGGGCAGCTTGTAGAAGGGCACAACAAAGTCCCCTACACGGTTACGGGTATTATCTCAGACCCCAATCAGTATAGTCACCTTAGCTACGATGCTTTAGTGTCTTGGAGTACGACGGTACCCGGACAAGGGCCCCTCGATTGGCACTGGATGAACCGGGAAGCGGGAAATATCCAAACCTACATTCTGCTGCCCGAAGGCGCTGAGCCTAACCAGTTGCAAGCAGCGCTGGACCAATATGGCGAGGACTTGGAGTTTGGCGAAGAGGATCGATTGATTACCCAACCCATGCCAGAGATGTACCTGCATTCTGCGGGGATTGAGTTTACTCTGCCAGGGCAGCTGGGAGACCACCAAACTATCCTTATTCTGATTGCTTTAGGAGTTTTCATTCTGGTCAACGCCTGCATCAACTATATCAACATTCAGACGGCCCGTGCCAATGAGCGGCTGCGGGAGATGGGCATGCGCAAAACCATGGGGGCTTCTCGCCGTGGCCTTATTGTCCAAGTGCTTTCTGAAACCCTGGTGCTTACCCTCACGGCGGCAGTCTTAGCCTATGTCGTAGCCCAGTCCGTGGCGCCTTCCCTGGCGCGTTGGGTAGGTATGAATCTGGATGTAAGTCTGTTAGTCAATCCCGGATACCTGGCCGTTTACTTAGGGCTCTGTATAGGCTTGGTACTACTGGCAGGCGGCTATCCCTCCTTAGTATTGAGTGGGTTCCATCCCTCAGAGGCCTTTGCTCAGCACATTTCTATGAATAGGTCTGGTGGACGCCTTCGTCAGGTGCTTACTACCGTTCAGTTTGCCACCTCGCTGTTAGTAATTACTGGCACCTTGGTGATTTACCAGCAGGTGCGATTCCAGCAGAACAAGGACCTAGGTTTTGACTTAAATCAGGTAGTGCAACTGCCCCTCACCTCCACGCTAGATTCCTTACAGGAGAACTTCCGTTTGGCGCTGGATGAAGTGCCCGGAGTAGAGAAAACGAGTATCTCTCTAGACGTTCTTGGCGTCGGAGGTACCAGTTCCGTTACGGGCATCAATAAAGTTGCAGGAGTTGAGTATGACATTAGCGGCCGCTATTTCGGAATGGATGCTGAGTTCACAGAGAC
>JBCBHI010000161.1:0-8361 GCA_038525885.1 Bacteroidota bacterium | reverse complement strand
ATAGCCAGTTTACTTGGGCTAGGCGCCCCCGGCTGAAGCCCTGATTTTATCCATTTCTTTACCATCCGGCTAAAGCCGGAGGCAATTGATGACTTTTCTAGCAGCCCTTACTTCTCCCAAACACCCACTCCCCAAGCTCCTAGATTTACGGCTTCTCCTACTAGCTGGGCATCGGTTGCCCAAAGAGGGCGCCAGTTGCCAGTAGGTGCTTGGTACTGGGTGGTATTAGCCGAGGCGTTGATTACGACTAAGATGGATTCGCTTTCTGAGGTTCGGGTATAGGCCAAAACGTCCTTTTGATGCTCTTCAACCAAAAACTCAAGCTCACCCGATACCAAAACGGGGTGGTCATTCCGCAAAGCGATAACGCGCTGATAAAGCTTCCACAGCTCTAGGTTGGCAGCGATGTTATCTGGTGCTACGGGTCTTTCAAAAAACGGATTTGCGGATTCGGGTTCGAAAGTGAGGTCTGGCCACCAGAGGGGTTTTCTACAGTCAGGATCATCCCCACCCCACATACCTAGCTCATCTCCATTCCAAATTTGAGGAGCTCCTACCCAAGTGAATTGATGTACCAGGAGAAGCTCCATTCGTTGGTAGGTTTCGGCATTGGGGCGGTGCACAATGTAGTTGGGGTCGTCGGTGGGTTTTGCGCGGTACTTGTATAAGTCATGGTTCGCCAGAGAGGTAAGTAGCCGAGGGGCATCATGACTTGCACTCATATTCATCATCACTTGGGCATTCTCTGCTGGTACACCATCATTGAGGCCTACCCATTCCTTAGCGTAACGGTAACCGTTGAGGTGAGCAGGATCTCTACCCACCAGCCGTCGAGCATTGCGGTACCAGCGGTAATTCATGATGGCATCAAAGCCTGCTGCCCCCAAAAATGGGCCCGGCGCCATCAGTTCGTAGGGCCAGTCCTTCCACCATATTTCCCCTACCAAGTAGGATTCTGGATTTATGCTGTGTACCTCCTGGCGAAATTCCTTCCAGAATCCGAAAGGGATTTCTGCCGCTACGTCAAGCCGGTATCCATCAATGCCATCAGATGGGTCGCCGTCTCCGTTAGGGTCTAGCCAGCGGCGCGCCACCGAGAAAATATGCTGCTTGGCTGCCTCTGAGGCCAGGTTGCCTTGGTGTGGGAACGGGCGCTCGGGGTCCAGAATGTCCTTCCTTATTTCGGGTAAGGAGGCAATGCCTGCCCAACCCAAGTAGGAGAACTCGTTTTCCGGCGTAGCCGGGTCATCCCAAGTGTCGATGGCATACCAATCCGCATAAGGGGAATTTTGTCCTTTCTCTAATAAGTCCTGAAAAGCCCAAAATTGTCTTCCTGTATGGTTGAGGGAATAGTCTACAATGACTCGAATGCCCTTGGCGTGCAGGGCTTCTACTACCTGTAGGAAAAGCTTGTCTGCGGCGGTCCATTGCCAGGTGCTAGGATCTGCCGGATTCTCCTGCGACATTATTTGCCGGTCACCATCCGGGTCAGGGCCAAAGTGTACATCGATATGTCGCCAGTTGCGAGCGTCAAATTTGTGCATGCTAGGGGCGTCATTGAGCGGATTGAAATAGACGGCCGTGATCCCCAAGCTATCCAGATAAGGAATCTGATCCAGAACCCCTTGAAGGTCACCGCCATACCTTCTAAACTGTAGTTTGGCGTGAAACCATGGGGACTCGATGTCTTTCATCCAAGGGTCCGGCGCGTACCAGTCCTGTCCCCAATCGCTTACCTGCCAGGTGTCAGGTGTTTGAGCATCGAACCCTTTGAGTTCTGCTAAGGTGGGGTCATTGGTGGGGTCCCCATTGCGGAATCGGTCTACAAAGATTTGGTACCAGATAGCTTCAGTGGCCCAGGCTGGGGGCAGGGCTTGGGTGTTTTCTGGGGGTGGGGTAGGAGAGCAGCCAAATTGCAAGAGGCTACCCAGCAGGATAGGCAAAATGAATAGCAAACGAGTCATGGTGAAAGGTAAGTTTTTTCAAGAAGCATGACTCCTTGTTTTGCATAGTTCTAAAAATATGGAGTTTTTGGCGTTAGAAGTTACATCAGAAAATGGACGGGTAGTTTAGGTTTTTAATAGTTTGAATAATTGAGGTGAAATATGATTTTTCCCACGGTAAGTAATATTGCCTCATTACGAGGTGATGTTTATAGGGGATTTTCTTGTCTGTTTTGTTAGTAAAAAGTGATGGTAAATTATTCAATTATAGCCTATTACCATACAACATGTGGATTTTGATTGCCAGACTTGAAAAGGGTGTGACTTTTAGGTGAAAAGTGTCTGATGGGCTGATTGTATTTTTCTGATCGACGAGCGTGCGGTATTCATCGATTCTATTGTTCTTTTCCTTTTTCAATCCCGTACATTTAGTACATAAGATACTGGGGCGGCATAACCGAAAATATTAACACCATGGGGCTTCGTACACAATTGAGCGGTTTTACAGTCATTCTACTTTTGGTACTAGCAGGAGCGCTTACCACCGTGACCGTGGTAAGTATTCAGTGGAAGGGCAGAGAGGATGTAGCGCGCTATGAGGCCGAACAGTACGAAAAGTTGCAGAGCCACCTTAGGGGCCTGGTAGATGTGGCGGCAGGGATGATCGATAAGAAGCATCGGCAGATGCAGGATATGGAGTACCTCACCAAGTATATCCGGGAGAATCTATTTGCAGGGGATACAGCCTACTACCGCTGGGCAGATGAGGAGCTACTCAGTAACTACCGGGTGGTGGCACAGGATTACCTAAGGGCTGAATTGCTTAACCAGATTGCCGACCTAAGCTACGACCGTGGCGCGGGCTATTATTGGATTACCAATGATGTGAGTACCTACCCAACCATGATTATGGATGCGGGTACTCCTACGAATAATGGAAAGGTGCTTTCTGATGAGTCGTACAATGTGGAGAAAGAGCGTGGCCGGAATGTTTTTCAGCAACGGGTTCGGTTGAGTAAACAGAATGCCGATAGTGCTTTTGTGGAATATACTGCCACTAAATCAGGTACTGAAAGGGTGTTCAACAAGATGTCCTATTCCTTTTGGTTTCAACCCTTAGGATGGGTAGTATCTACCGGTGTTGAAATAGATGATGTGCTGAATGGAATTTCGGCCTTTGAGGCAGGTGTAGACCAACAGCTACGAAGTACGGTGCGCGTTTTATTGCTTACCGTATTCATTTCTTTGTTGATAGGTGCCGGACTGGCTATTCGTTTTGGTATTTCCATTACCAATCCTGTAAAGGAAATGCAAGAGAAGCTGGAAAAGCTGGCCAGAGGTGAGGCTGTAACCAAACTGGAAACCAAAAGAACGGATGAGTTGGGGGAGATGGTAGGGTCCTTGAATGAACTGGTAGAAGGGATGGGGGCTTATACGGAGTTTGCCAATGCGATTAGGAAGGGAGATTTGAATGCATCTTTTACCTCCTTAAGTGATGATGATGTGTTGGGTAAAGCATTGCTGGAAATGCAGACTAGCTTGCAAGCATCTAAGACGCAGGAGGAAATCCAGAACTGGATGTCCAATGGTGCAGCCAAGTTTGGTGAACTCTTTAATCACTACAGCGAAAATCTCCATCATTTGCTAGAAACCAGCCTTCGGGAAATGATCAAGTACATGGGGGTGAATCAAGGAGCGATTTACCTAAAGGAAGGGGGAGACAAAGATCCGCACATGGAGCGGAAGGCTTACTACGCCTATGAGCGCCAGAAGAAGGCCTACCAAAGAATCAACCCCGGAGATGGGCTTATTGGTCAGTGTATGTTGGAGCAGGAGACCCTGTATATCACCGAGGTGCCAGCCAACTATGTGAATATCAATTCTGGCTTGGGTCAAGCCACTCCTACCTGCATTGTTATCTTCCCTATTCATAACAATGGTGTCTTTTACGGGGCGGTAGAGCTAGCTGCATTTCATGCGTTGGAGAAATACGAGGTAACTTTCATGGAGAAAACCTGTGAGCTGCTAGCCGTTTCTCTCAACACGGTGAGGGCCACTCACCGAACCAGCCAGCTGCTGAGCCAAAGCCAAAGCCTGTCCGAGGAGTTGCGGTCTCAAGAAGAGGAGTTGCGTCAGAACCAAGAGGAACTGCAGGCCACTCATGAAGAGACCCGCCGAAAAATGGCCGAACTGGAGGCGGCCAATGCCAGGTTAAGACGGGAGCATACTTCGCTGGAAAACGAAAATCAAGCGTTGAAGGTGGAGCTGTTGGAATGGAAAGGGCAAGAAAGCGCCGCTTAAACAAGTGGATTTCGCTTCTCATTGTCATATTTCTATCTTTCGGCTTTATTAAAATACATTTTTATGTTTTACCGCATCCCAGGCGGTGCTCAATGGGGTATGTTTTTCGCTGTGTTTTTTCTTGCCAGTACAGCGGCCTCAGCACAGTTTTCTTTCGAAGGTGAAGTACTTGAGCGGGCTCAGGTACGCAATGGTGCACGTAGATTACCCTCACCTAATGATGAGCCGGCGGCTTTTTGGAGTCAGCGTACCCGGCTCACAGCCAACTACCGAACCCAGGATTTTGGTACCTATGCGTCTTTCCAGGATGTGCGGGTGTGGGGTGAATATGATCAAGAGAATGTAGGCCCCACTCTCAATGTGTACAAAGCCTATGGTGAGCTGTACTTTGGTGAAAGGGTAATCCTGAAGGCGGGTAGGCAAGGTTTGCACTATGATGATGGGTATTTGTTTGCAGATCCTAACTGGCGTGAAGCTGGGCGAACGCATGACGGTATTCGCCTGACTTTTGAAGACTCTACTTTTTCCTTCCACCTCGGGGGCATGTTCAATGCCGTAGGGGCCAGTGCTTTTAGACAGCCCTACGTAGTGAACACGTATCAGAATATGCAATGGCTCTGGACCAAGAAAGCTATTGGAGATAACAGCCATATTGCGGCCATTGCCGTAAGGCGCCAATTCAACGTGATGACACCCACGGGTGAGACTCCTGTGGATACCTATACCTTAGGAGGAGAGGCTGCCTCAGGCCTCGGGCCTTTGTCTATGAAGCTAGTGGGGTATTACCAGCTGGGGCAAGACCGCACGGTAAGGGACCTACAAGCTTGGTTTGCCGCTTTGCGATTGCACTACCGGCTAGACAAGCTCCGTTTGGCTGCTTTCGGCCATTTAGTCTCGGGCACCTCTACGGAGAACTTCCTGAATGCCTCTGGTAAACAATCCTCCTTTGATATTCTTTATGGCTTCCGTCACCGGTTCTTTGGTACTATGGATTATTTCTACAGCACCACCTATGACCCCTACGCGGGTCTGCAAAACATCATGGTGATGGCGGAATGGTCCCCGCTGGATCGGCTATGGCTACGGGCAGACGTGCACTACTTTGCTGCGCAAGCGGAGGTGAGGGAAAGCCTAACCGGGGCGGTAATGCCCAACTACCTTGGCACTGAGGTAGACCTGTCGTTTACCTACAATTGGAAGCCCCAAGTGCAGTTCAAAGGAGGCTACTCACAGCTATGGGGTACTTCTACTTTGGCGGCACTCGTTGGCGGCGATCCGAACGAAACTGCCAACTGGCTGTGGATTCAGATGTATCTCACGCCTACCTTTTTTACCACCCAAAAATAGCCGACTGGGAACCTGCCGGTCTACAACTTTCGTTGGGTGGAGGTAACAGTTGAGTAGCGAGGAAAAATTCACGATCTTTGCGGTTTCTTATGGCAAAGCAAGTATTACATAACAAGGTGAACCGCAAGGAGTTGCGTGCAAAGATGCAGCAAAGTGATGAGCAGCGGACTACCATTTCTTTTTACAAGTATTACCAATTGGCTGATCCCCACACTTTTCGCGATACACTCTATCAGCGGTGGGAAAACTTGGGCGTCTTCGGGCGTATTTATGTGGCTCATGAGGGCATCAACGGGCAAATCTCAGTTCCTTCGGCTAAGGTAGAAGCCTTCAAGGCAGATCTGTATGCTATCGACTGGCTCAACGGAGTACGGCTCAACATTGCGGTGGACGATGATGGAAAGTCTTTCTTTGCCTTGAAGATTAAGGTGCGCAGCAAGATTGTAGCCGATGGGTTGAATGACGAGACCTTTGATGTGACCCGCAGGGGTAAGCACCTAACGGCTGAGGAATTCAACTCCCTGACGGATAAGGAAGATTCCGTGCTGGTGGATATGCGCAACCACTATGAAAGTGAGGTAGGCCACTTTGATGGGGCTATGCTGCCCGACTCTGACAACTTTCGGGATATGCTTCCGATGGTAGAGGATATGCTGGAGGAGCATAAGGACAAACACATTGTGATGTACTGCACGGGCGGTATTCGGTGTGAGAAAGCCAGTGCCTATTTCAAGCACCGGGGCTTCCCTAAAGTATATCAGCTGGACGGCGGTATCATTGAATACACCCGGCAGGTAAAGGAACAAGGCTTGGACAATAAGTTTATTGGAAAAAACTTTGTGTTCGATGATCGACTAGGGGAGCGCATCAGTGATGATGTAATTGCACGCTGTCACCAATGTGGTACCCCCTGCGATACCCATACTAACTGCAAAAACGTTGCTTGTAACCTGCTGTTTATCCAGTGTGAAAACTGTGGAGAAAAGTTTGCTGGTACTTGTTCGGATGCGTGCCATGATTTTATTCAGTTGCCCGAGGTAGACCAACAAAGGCTGCGCAAGACCTTCCAAATCAAGCAAGGGGAGTTTAAAAAAGGACGTTTCGGTAAGAGTCCCTTTCAGCATGCGCGTAGTCAAGAAACTGCTGAGTAGCCTGCTTATTGGATTGGTTAGGGTGTATCAACTAGTGATATCTCCCTTGTTTCCCCCTTCATGTCGGTATACGCCCACGTGTAGTGCATACGCAGTAGAGGCTATAAAAATACACGGGCCTTTTCGAGGTGGATGGATGGCCGCTAAGCGTATTGCTTCTTGCCATCCTTGGGGCGGGCAAGGGTATGACCCCGTACCTCCCCAAAAATCTAAATCTGAGGACGCTTGCTGCCGGATCGAAAACGGTTGAAAACTTCCTGGTTGTAATCTCTGGCTGAAATTGGTAACCTCACTGTGTGATTTTGCCACTATGAAGGAAATACACCTAATACCTGCTGAAAATTTTCATTCCGAGGGACCTGCTCCCGTTTCTCTTTTCACCCTACGCAATCGAGGGGGTGTTACTGCTCAGATTACCAACTATGGCGGTAGAGTGGTATCACTTTGGCTGCCCGACCGGGATGGAAACTGGGCGGATGTGGTATTGGGCTATGATACTCTGGAGGCTTATCAGGCGAAAACGAATCACTACGGGGCAGCTATTGGTAGGTACGGTAACCGAATTGCCGGAGGGCAATTTACCCTGGATGATAAGGTGTTTCCCTTACAGTTTAATGAGAAAGGAAACTGCTTGCACGGCGGACGTGAGGGATTCCACAACTTGGTTTGGAAAGTTGCTTCCAATAGTGAAGAACAATTAATGCTAACCCTTTCCTCACCGGATGGACACATGGGTTTTCCTGGCAACCTGTCGGTGGTAATGGTGTACACCCTCACGGAGGATAATTCCTTGCTGGTGACCTATGAGGCCACTACCGATGCCCCTACACCGGTCAACCTTACCCACCATAGTTATTTTAATTTGGCCGGAGCAGGTTCGGGCTCTATAGAAGATCATTGGGTTACCCTACATGCGGATCATTTTTTGCCAACGGATGACCAGATGATCCCCACCGGGGTGTTGGGGGGAGTAACCGATACCCCCATGGATTTTCTGACCTCCAAGCGAATAGGCCAGGATATTCAGCAGCCCTATGAGCCCCTCCGTTTGGGAGGGGGATATGATCATACCTGGGTGATACAAGGTGAGCCGGGAACGGAGCGCCTGGCAGCAGAGGTGGTAGAGCCAACCACAGGTAGGAGTATGCGAGTGTATACTGACGAGCCGGGAGTGCAGTTTTTTACCGGTAATAATGTGGAAGAATCAAAAGGGAAAAACGGCGCCACCTATAGTAACCGTTCGGCTTTTTGCCTAGAGACGCAACACTACCCAGACAGCCCCAATCAGCCCGCTTTTCCCACCACTATTCTAAGACCCGGAGATACCTACCGATCTATGTGCCGGTATGCGTTTGGAGTGGTGGATTAGTCTCAATAAGGCAGGGTGATCTCCGTATGGGATTCGCCCAGGTTGTAGGTAGGGCTTGTGGCCTGCAGGAGAGTAAACCGTTTATTAGCTTCCGCTTGCAGCGTTTGATTTACCCTGGGGTGTTCCTGGCCGTTGTGTCTGCAGCTTAAGCTTATTTTGTGAGGATGCATCCCAAAGCTGATGGTAAGCTGATCCGCTTCCGCTTCCAAAATAGCCTGCAGTGACCAGTATTCTACCAGCCTGAAAATAG